>JAGODF010000257.1 GCA_017998375.1 Spirochaetota bacterium | reverse complement strand
GCGGCGATCAATTTCTCGCGTTCGATGGCTGTAAATTCAATTCTTTCAAGTGACATAATACCAAAGTTATTTTTCTCTATGAGATAATCAACACATTATTGCCGAAAACCAATTAATTCTTGGTATAAATACACCGATAGCGGAGAACTGGTAGGTAGTCCCGCCGGGCATGGACCTCGTGAGGGGCGTAACCTGTAGGCTGACTAGTTCCGCTGAAGTAATGGTGATGGTGGCGGTTGCCGTTTTTCCCTTGTAGTTCGCGGTAGCCTTGACCGTTCCGGCCCACGAGGAGAGGACCTCTCCGGTCGCGGTTATGTCTGCAAGAAATTCATCATCCACCGACCAGGTGCTTTCATTGGTTATCTCACTCCTGGTTCCATCTTTAAATATTGCGTAGGCTTTAAGCTGCTGGTTTGTACCTTTCGCAATTGAGGCTGAACTGGGGGTGATATCTATTCTTGAGATTTCCCCCCCCAGCAAATTCTTAAACACCTCCCCTCCGCAACCGAGAACCGCCGAAAGCGCCAGTGATGTTATAATGACAAAAAGTTTATGTATTGCAGAGTAAGTTTTCATAGCTGTTCCCCCGTCTTACTGGAAAAGTGATACGCCGCGCCGAAGTTTATATTGATGAAATTGCCGTTTGTCTGCTCAAAAACCATCATGTATCCCGCATCGAGGAATAGCTCCAGCATGGGGAGCTTTGGATGCCGGTAGCCCGCGCCCACTCCGGCGAAGACCGTCAGGTCCATGGACGAGGTGTTCTTCTTCTCTGTGTTATCGGACTTGTCCTTCAGGGACGCCATGGTGATTCCCAGATCCAGCGTGAAGTAGGGGCGAAGGCCGAAGATCGTTTTGTAGCCAATTTCATTATTGATGAGGATGGGTATGAGCGTCACGTCCGCCGGCAGGGCGTCTCCCGTGGAGCCGAACGTCGCATAGCTCAATGTAATTCCCGTGCGCAGGTCCCAGGTGGATGTCTCGGCAAAAACCGGCATCCTCATGTCGAAGAGGAGCCCGAATCCTATCGCCGGATCGAGCGCGGGGCCTATGTCGCCGGAAGGCATCATGTAGGAAACGAAGAGTCCCGCCCGAGGCTGGAACTTCTCCACGAAAGGTTTTCCAGTCGTGGGCTCCGGCTTCGGGACAGTCGCTATCTTCGATTTCTCCTCGAGTTTCCTCCAGCCGTCGTTGTTGAGAGCCTTCAGCTGAACCAGGTTGACGGGGCCGTCGATTGCCTTCTCGCTCACCGTGGTGGCGATATCGGCGCGCTTGAGAGTAATCTCTTTCTTTGTGGCTGCGTCTATCAGCTTGATGGTGTTGGGTGCCTCCTGGGTAATGGCGCCCTGGATGACGTTGCCGTTTTTCAGCCGGATTACTTCGCCGCTGGAAACGCTGATGAAGAGAAGTATGGGGACAACTGCAGCGAGGAGGAACCTGGATTTCATACGAGCCTTCCTGTGAGTGAGTTTCCCGGGGGCCGGTGGGGGTGGTGCGCAACCGCGCCCGGCCGGGTGTGTATGCTATATAAATGGCTTATACTGTCATGATATTCCATTGTATTTGAGTTCATTTTTTATTAAGTTTTTCGGGCTTAAATGCCTGTACATTGTATATTTGACAATGACAGAATGTGTGAAATAAATTTATCGGGCTCACCCTTAATATTCTATAAAATCAACTATCATATACGACATAATGTCAAAATTAACTATTATTAACCTGTGGATGATATTTTATACCATTTACAATATAGTACAAAAAATATATAAAAAAAGGAAAATAATTTCAAATAAAAAAGCACGGCTGGGTTTATTGATCGTGGTTTTTGATACATTTTGGGGTGATAGTGGTGTTTTATGACATACGACGGCATTCAGGCGGCATCTTGGCCATGAAAAATGTGTTTGATGAATTGGCGCTCGAGACTAAAGTGTCGTGGACACGATATTTCTGTAGATAACTATCTATTGAAGAATGCCGATCCGGGGTCTATGCGGAAGCAGACCGCCGAGGGAGGAGGGCCATGCCGGAGAGTGACGCGTATTTCCAGAACAGGCGAGCCGAATTTCAGCGCTGGTTCCGCGAGGCCGGCGGCGCCTCCATGGACGGGCGCGGCCCGGACTCCCTGGAAAAAGTGTTCTTCAGGGATTTCCTCGCCTCCTTCCTGCCGCGCAAATACGGGGTTGCCACTGCGAAGATCATCGCGAAGGACGGAACGATATCACCCCGCCATGGAGTGATTCTGTATGACGCCCTGAACTGCCCGTCCCTCGCCGCTGAAGACGACGAGCGCGAATACCTCATCGTTCCCGCCGAGAGCGTGATATCGGTCATCGAGGTGGCGCCGGTTTTGGACCCGGCTTCCATTGTGGAGATGATCGAGGCCCTGCGCGCGGCCAGGGATGTGCCGGGAATGAAGAACGACGCTTTCGGCGCGTTCTTCGCCTTCTCGCCGCCGGAGCAGGAGCGCGAGGTTGATATCATCGCCTATATCAACGATATCAGCAACGCCATCGTCGGTTCCGAAATCTATACATTCCTGCGGTTCGGCTGCGTCCTTCCTGGCGCGGGCCGCGCCGCCGTCGAGTCTTCCACGGGGGAGGTCCCCTGCTTCAGCTACCACAAGAGCCGCCTGGTGCACGACGAGTCCGTGCCGCACAGGTCCGTCAAGGATCAGGAGCGGTTCGGCGATTTCGCGCTGACCTGGCCCGACACCGTGTTTCACGTCTTCATGATCGGCCTGCTGGAGAACCTGGAGAAGTGGAGCTTCAGAAAATACGACGCGCGGGATTACTTCGCGGGGCTGTAGGTAGTTCCCTTCACGGGCAGAGCGCTAACGCCTTGGCCCGGAGACGGTTATTTTCAAAGCTGTTTTCTAATAGCTGATTTGCGAATATCTTGTTTTGCGGATTCCCACTCCGAGAAACCGGCCGTGGCTTTCGCGACTGATTTGCTGCGGTGATCTAGGATTGTTTTATGCCATTCGGGCGATGAGAGGCTGTCGGCGTTTTTGACAAGGTCTTCCCATATCGATTCCATGGCTGAAATCTTTTCGCTGATGGACATTTTATCTAAAGGGATATTTACATTCATGGATGTCAATGCTCCCGATTCATTTATTCACTTCAAGTAAAATACTATTTCATGGGGTAACAGTCAAGTATTAAAGGGCCTGTATTTCCGGATGAGCTTACGGGCAGAGCACTATTCCCTTGGCCCAGAGGCACTCACCGCAGGGAGTCGTGTTACGGTAGCAGTCCTTCATCTCGACGGTGCGGTGCCAGCACATGTCGGGCTCGCGGCAGGTGGCGCAGTCCGGAAACTCGTAGTACTCGAACATGTTCCGTAACTCGGTGAATTCCCGCGTATGCCAGGCGGAGTCGATTGTTCCGCGCGCGATGTTTCCCGCGATGAACCGGCGGTGCGTCCGTCTGGAGCCGAAATACCATGCGGGGTGGGTGTGGGCCAGCTCGGGGCAGGGGGCGATATCACCCTCCGCCGTAACGAAGACGGTGCCGCGCTCGATGAATGCGCATCTGCGCGGGACGTCGGCGGACTGCCCGGCGATGATGATATCCGCCTTCCGCGCCTCTGTTTTCAGGAGCTTCTCCAGGGATACATCCGGCGTGCCGAATACCGTGTACAGTATCTCCTCCTTCATCGTTTCGGAATAAGGAAAGATGTTCGATATAATGAACCGCTCCGCGCCGGCGTCCCTGCCGAACCGGACGATGGACGGGATCGAGTTCGCGTTCGATCTCATCGCGACAATCTCCATGCCCAGGAGCGGTTTCCGCGCGTTTGCCGCTTCCCTCGCCGCGAGAACCAGCGCAATCCTGTCCTGAAATGAGGATGCCGCCGCGCCCCGTCGGTTGCGGGGCGCCTGCGTCGGATCGTCATCCCACGAAAGCCAGAGCTCGTCCACCGGAAGTTTTACAATGAAGTCTGCGGTCTTCCCGTCGATGAAGTGCGCGTTGCTCACCAGCACGATATCGGCGCCGCACTGTCGGAGCGCCGAGAGATGGCGCGTGAAGTCCGGGTTGCACAGTGCCTCGCCGAACCCCAGAAGGACGATGCGCCGAAGCGACGGGAGTCCCTTCAGCATCGGCAGAAGGCGGCGCATCAGCGGTCTGGTGAAATGGCACGGGCGGAAGTTTTCGATCGAGTGGCGCACGCAGGTGCGGCAGGCGAGGTTGCAGTGCGTGGAAAGTTCCACGTAGACCTGGGTGATATCGGGCGATACTTTCTGGCGCTCCGTGCGCTCCATCCAGGAAAAATATTTTCTGCGCGGGCGTGCCATCAGGCGAGATTGATGGATGACGATTCGAGCGATTCCGGAAGTGTTTCCACGAAGGCCCGGATCTCGTCGCGGACGCGGCGGTAGTGCGTCATCGCTTCATCTTCCGTGGCGGCGCCGCGCGCCAGGAGCGGCGGGTCCTCGAATCCGCGGTGGACCACCTTTGTTTTCCCGGGAAAGAACGGGCAGGTCTCGTGCGCGTGGCCGCACACGGTGACCACGTAGTCGAATTCGATCTTCGGGAGCTCGTTCACGTGCTTCGACCGGTGGCCTGAAATATCAACCCCCGCCTCCGCCATGGCCCTTACGGCGCGCGCGTCGAGGGTGTGCGGCTCAACGCCGGCGGAGTACGCATCGATCGTATCGCCCTTCAGACGCCGCGCCCAGCCCTCGGCCATCTGGCTCCGGCAGGAGTTGCCGGTGCAGAGGAAGAGGACCTTTGTTTTCTCTTCTTTCATATCAGTGTTTTTTTGTAGTGCTTCGCGATGGTGCGATCAGCGGATACAAGTGGTGCCTTTCTTTTTTTCGCGTGCGCGACGATCAGGCGATCGAATGGATCCCGCGTCCATTTTTCACCGATAGCAGACTCCATGAGTTCATCCAGGGAAATATCGTCTACTGATAAATCAATCGAATCAGCCAGAATGCCAAGGATGTCCCCCGGTCCCTTTGTAATCTTGCCGATCTCGCGTAAATATTCAAGTTCTAGTTTGCATGTCGGCGAAATATGGATATCATGTGCATCGATGGCCCGCCTGGCTTTAGGGGAAAATCGTTGCGTGTTGCCGTTATACAGCCATACGGCAATATGAGTGTCGATAAAAACCATTACAGATTTTCATCCTCCTTCCATTCCTTCGACCAGTCGGTTGAAATGATATCATCGGGGTTGCCGTTTATTATATTGCGTTTTTTAAGATTTGAAAGCTTGCTCTTCGGTTCAATTGACAGTATCCTGATGACTTTCCCTTTGCGCTCGATGTCGATAGGATTCCCGGTCTCAATAACCCTGTCGAGTAACGAGTACAGGTTCCGCCTGAAAGATGTCGCCGTAATCTTCATGGTCCGCCTCCTGATTGCAAGATAGCATAAAAGCGTACGTATGTCAATATAAAAACGTACGCTTTAAGCCGAATCGGGAAAATACCTCCTCCTGAACCAGAGCGCCACGTTCACCAGTCCTATCAGTGCCGGCACCTCCACCAGGGGGCCGATAACCGCTGCGAAGGCGACCCCGGAGTTGATACCGAAGACCGCCACGGCCACGGCGATGGCGAGCTCGAAGTTATTGCTCGCGGCCGTGAAGGAAAGCGTGGCCGACACGGGATATCCCGCGCCGATCTTTTTGCTCATGTAGAAGCTCACAAGGAACATGACCACGAAGTAGACTAAAAGCGGTATCGCGATCCGCACCACGTCGAGCGGGATCCTGACGATATACTCGCCTTTCAGGCTGAACATCACCAGTATGGTGAACAGCAGCGCGATGAGGGTGATGGGGCTGATCTTCGGGATGAACTTCTCCTGGTACCATTCCTTGTTCTTCAGGCGGATGAGGGCGAACCGGGTGACGATTCCGGCGATGAAGGGAATCCCGAGATAGATGAACACGCTCTCCGCGATCTGGCCGATGGTGATGTCCACGGCGCTGCCCCGGAGCCCGAAGAGCGGCGGGAGCACGGTGATGAAGAACCAGGCGTACACGCTGAAGAATAACACCTGGAAGACGCTGTTGAACGCCACCACGC
>JAGODF010000010.1 GCA_017998375.1 Spirochaetota bacterium | reverse complement strand
GCTTTCATCAGGTACGCCAGCGCCACGTCCTTCTTGAAGTTCCCCCGGTTGTGACGGTCGTAGAAAATCTCCTTGTGCGCGATATGGAGCGCGTCGTCGCCCTTTTTGTACTGGCGGTAGGCCTGGACGTCGGTCTGGTTGCTGTACGATTCCAGGATGTTGAGGCACTCCGAGGCCCGGTAGAAATTGAAGATCATGTCGGAGAAGACCGTGAAATGCTCTATGAGTTCCTCGTCAGCCGTGCAGGCGAGATATGACCTGATGGCGTGGTAGTTTTTTCGTATTGAGAAAACAACCTCGTTGAATGTTCCCCGGTTGAGGACCTGCTCCCGTCTCGCGAGGTTGTACAGGTTGTACTGGAAATACTTGTAGAGCGCCTCCTTGGTCGATTCCCTGTTCTTGACGAACCTGCCGATGAGCACGTCGCGCTCCACGTCGTTCCTGAACTGCTCGGCCCTCTCATCACGAGCCGGCCGCCGGCGGGCGCCGCGCGTTCCGCCTCCGCCGCGTTCTTCCGGCCCGGCATCATCCTCCGCCGCCTGGGCCTTGAACCGGTGCGCCATGATCGCGCTGTAGGAGTTGTTGAGGGAGGTCATCATTTCGTGCGCCCACTGCAGGCGCCGCGGATTCTTGTCCGGATGATATTTTCTTGCCAGTGACTTGTATGCGCGAACCACCTCCTCGTCGGTGGACGATTCCTTTACCTCAAGCAACCTGTAGCATTCGTGGAGGTTCATGGTTTCCATGATCCCACCGGTCGGGTCCGTCGTGTGGGAGCATGGTGCCCTGTACACCGCGGGCGTGGAAAAATCAAACAGAATATTGTTTTCACCATGCTTCGGGGGGTGGATTGAAGGGGCCAATATTTGTTTGACACATTTGCATCTTTTTGTGAATGTAGCGAACACGCGCGCCTGAAAAGTCGCCCGTCGCGGACTCGCGCGACCTGGATTTCCGCTGTGGAACAACGGGGTGAAAGGATGAAAAAATGGATCGCAGTGCTGGCACTTACGTACATCGCGTTCTGCATGATGCCTGCCTTTGCAGGCGGGGAAACGGCCGGTGGACATGCGGAAACCGTCGCGCACGAGGCGCAGCAGGGGGCCGGTACCGCCGCGCCGGAGCACGCGGCGGGTTTCGACGGTTCGAAACTGCCGGTCTGGTCCGTCATCCCCTTTGCGGGAATACTGCTGTCCATCGCGCTCTTACCGCTCTTCGCGCCGAAGTTCTGGCACCACCAGTATCCCAAGGTATCGCTCTTCTGGGCGCTGGTGATGGCGGTGCCGTTCGTGATCACCTACCGGGGTCAGGGCTGGCATGAGATCCTCCACATCTACATAATCGATTACATCCCGTTTATAATCCTGCTCGGAGGGCTGTTCACCGTTGCCGGCGGCATCCATGTGAAGGGCTCGCTCCGCGGAACCCCCGCGGTGAACTCGGTGATGCTCATCATCGGCACGCTCCTGGCGTCGTGGATCGGCACCACCGGCGCGGCCATGGTGATGATACGGCCGGTGCTCCGTTCAAACTCCTGGCGGAAGTACAAGGTCCACACCATCGTCTTTTTCATCTTCCTGGTCTGTAACATTGGCGGCGCGCTCACACCGCTGGGCGATCCGCCGCTCTTCCTGGGCTTCCTGCACGGCGTGCCGTTCTTCTGGACGATGAAGCTCCTGCCCGTGATGGCGTTCGTGTCGCTGCTGGTGCTGGCGATCTACGTGGTGCTTGACCTCTATTATTATAAAAAGGAAGACACCTCGAAGGCCGACGACGGCGCGAAGGAACCGCTCAAGATCGAGGGAGCGCACAATTTCATCTTCCTCGCCGGTATCGTGGGCGCGGTGTTGTTCAGTGGGCTTGCGAATATCGGCGAGATATCGATCGCGGGAATCCACCAGAGCGTGCAGAACCTCGTCAAGGACGGTATCATCATCCTGATGTCGGTGCTGTCAATGTATTTCACGAAAAAGGAAATACGCGCGGCGAACGAGTTCTCGTGGGAGCCCATCAAGGAGGTCGCCTACCTTTTTGCCGGCATCTTCATGACCATCATCCCCGCGCTGGCGATACTGAAGGCGGGCGAGCATGGCTCCATGGCGTTCCTCATCAAGTCGGCCGAGAAGCCGGCGCATTACTTCTGGCTCGCCGGATCGCTCTCCAGCTTCCTGGATAACGCGCCGACCTATCTCACGTATTTCAACACGGCGCTGGGGCGGTTCTTCCCCGGCCAGCCCGAGGCGGCGGGCGTAGCGCAGCTCATCACCGACACGACGATCGCGGGATCGGCGTTCCGCTACAGCGACTACCTGCTGGCGATCTCGGCGGGCGCGGTCTTCATGGGTGCGAACACCTACATCGGCAACGCGCCCAATTTCATGGTGAAGTCCATCGCCGAGGAATCCGGCATCGCGATGCCGAGCTTCTTCGGCTACATGTTCAAGTACTCGATTCCGGTGCTGGTGGTGATCTTCATCATCGTCACGCTGGTGTTCTTTTAGGAATTATGCCGGTTCTGAACCAAGCATAAACCACAGAGGCACAGGGGCGCGGAGGGTTTATGCTATCGGTTCAATTGGTATTGATAAACGGGTTCGTGACTGGATTGCATTGCTGAATGGATTCATGCGACAGCGGGGGGATTTGCCCTGTTGCGGTATCCCCCAGTGGATGATGTAGTGACATATAAAAGATAGACATATCACGCCCTCTGTGTCTCCGTGCCTCTGTGGTTAATACTTTATAAAGCGGTAAACTGCAATGGAACTTCCTTCATCATACGATCCGAAAAGCGCCGAGGAGAAGTGGTATACAACCTGGGAGGAACAGGGCGATTTCCACGCCGACGAGGCCGACGGGAAAGAGCCGTACTCCATCGTGATCCCGCCGCCCAACGTGACGGGCAACCTCCACATGGGACACGCGCTCAATAACACCCTGCAGGATATACTCATCCGCTGGCAGAGGATGGCCGGGAAATCGTCGATGTGGATGCCCGGGATGGACCATGCCGGCATCGCGACACAGAACGTGGTGGAGCGCCTTCTCAAGCAGGAAGGCAAGGGCAAGGACGATCTCGGCCGCGAGGCGTTCGTGAAACGCGTGTGGGAATGGAAGGAGCACTCCGGCGGGCAGATCCAGCACCAGCTGCGGAGGCTCGGCTGCTCATGCGACTGGCAGCGTGAGCGGTTCACGCTCGACGAGGGGCTTTCACGCGCGGTGCGGAAGGTGTTCGTGACGCTGCACGACGAGGGGCTCATCTACCAGGGGTACCGCATCATCAACTGGTGCCCGCGCTGCCGCACGGCGCTCTCCGACATAGAGACCGAGTACAAGGACCTGAAGGGCGCCTTGTATCATATAAAATACCCGTTCCGTGACGGCGGCGGCCACATCATCGTCGCCACGACACGGCCCGAGACCATGCTGGGCGACACCGCCGTGGCGGTGAACCCCGACGACGAGCGCTACACTGCATTTGTGGGGAAGACGCTCGTTCTCCCGCTCGTAAACCGGGCGATTCCCATCATCGCGGACCATTTCGTGTCGAAGGAGTTCGGCACGGGCCTGGTGAAGGTGACGCCGGCGCACGATCCCAACGACTTCGAGATCGGAAAGCGGCACAACCTGGAGGAGATCAACATCCTGGACGAGCAGGGCGTCATCAACGAAAACGGCGGCGCGTACAGGGGCATGGAGCGCTTCGCCGCGCGGAAGAAAGTGGTGGAGGACCTCGAGGCGCAGGGGCTCCTGGTGAAGATCGAGGACCATGACCACGCGGTGGGGCACTGCTATCGCTGCCACACGATCATCGAGCCGTACCGCTCGAAGCAGTGGTTCGTGAAGATCAAGCCGCTCGCCGACGAGGGGATACGCGCGGTCGAGGACGGGCGCATCCGCTTCGTGCCGAAGAACTGGGAGAAGACCTACTACGAGTGGATGTACAACATCCGCGACTGGTGCATCTCGCGCCAGCTCTGGTGGGGTCACCGCATCCCGGCGTTCTACTGCGACGACTGCGGGCACGTCATGGTGGGGATGGAGGACCCGACTGTCTGCTCCAAGTGCGGATCGTCGAAGGTGCGGCAGGACAGCGACGTCCTGGACACCTGGTTCTCCTCGGCGCTCTGGCCGTTCTCCACGCTCGGCTGGCCCGATGACACGAAGGCGCTGAAGAAGTTCTATCCCACCTCGGTGCTGGTGACCGGCTTCGATATCATCTTCTTCTGGGTGGCGCGGATGATCATGATGGGCCTGAAGTTCATGAAGGACATCCCGTTCCGCGACGTCTACATCCACGCCCTGGTACGCGACGAGCACGGCCACAAGATGAGCAAGTCGCGCGGCAACGTGGTGGACCCGCTCCTCCTGATGGACGAGTACGGCACCGACGCGTTCCGCTTCACGCTGGCGATCTTCGCCGCGCAGGGCCGCGACGTCATCCTCTCCGAGAAGCGCATCGAGGGCTACCGCGCCTTCTGTAACAAGATCTGGAACGCCACGCGGTTCATCCTGATGAACCTGGGCGATACTTTCACGCCGCGGAAACTCGCGGTGGCCGAACTCGAGAACTTCGACCGGTGGATACTACACCGGCTGAACACCGCCATCGGCGACGTGGACACGGCGCTGCGCGAGTACCGCTTCAACGACGCCGCCCAGTCGATCTACGAGTTCTGGTGGCACGAGTTCTGCGACTGGTACCTGGAGCTTACCAAGACGCGGCTCTACGCGAAGGAGGAGGGAACCGCGAAGTCCTCGGAGACCGCGAAGCAGGTGCTCTACCACATCCTGCACACGGGCCTCAGGCTCCTGCACCCGTTCATGCCGTTCATCACGGAGGAGATCTGGGACCGCATCAAGACGAAAGGTGAGGGCCGCATCATCAAAGCGCAGTGGCCCGCGGCCGAGCAGGCGTTCAGCTTCGAGCGCGAGTCGGGCGACGCGGAGACCTTCAAGGAGATCGTCTACAAGATACGGAACATCCGCGGCGAGATGAACGTGCCGCCGGCGAAGAAGGCGAACGTCACCTTCAAGACCGCGAAGTGGAGGATGATGGAGATCATCAGCCGCGAGGCGGCGAACATCCGGTCGCTCGCGAAGGTGGAGCGGATCGAGGTGGACGCGGCCTACGCGCCCGCGAAAACCGACGCCTCCGCGGTCATGGCCGACTGCGAGCTGTTCATCCCGCTGAAGGACCTCATCGACGTGGACAAGGAGAAGGCGCGCCTCACGAAGGAAGTGGAGCGCGTGGCTGCCGACCTGGACCGGATAGAGAAGAAACTCGGCAACGAGAGCTTCACGGGCAAGGCGCCCGCGGAGGTGGTCAACCGGGAAAAGGCGCGCCGCGACGAACTCGCGGATGTGCTCGCGAAGCTCAGGGAAAGCCTGGCCAAGCTGGGGTGATCCAATCTGCGGGAAAACCAAGGAAAAAGATAACCACAGAGGCACAGAGGTCACAGAGGGTAGGGAAAGGCCTCATTCCGGCGAAGGTTTGATGTGATTTGTCATAATAGGTGGTTATCTTGCTATTGAGAATTATTTATTAGTTTTAATATTTTTCTCTGTGCCTCTGTGTCTCTGTGGTTGCTTTATAAATGTTCTTAATAGCAGTGAAGATATTTACTCGGGCAATATGAGAAAATCCCTCATCATCCTTGTTTTCGCATCGCTCCTCCTCGCCTCATGCTCGGGCGGCGGGGAAGGCATCACCGTCACGAAGTGGTCCGTCCTCCACAGCCAGGTGGAGACGCCGGCGGAGCTGCCGGCCGGCGCGTCCTGGGGCCCCATCGACATACCCTCGATGTTCCGCGCGCCGTACCCGCCCGTGCGGGGATTCCAGTACGTGTGGCTGAAGGGCGAGTTCCGCGTCGACGGCGACCCGTCGCGCTACTTCGGCATCATCCCCGGGCGAATCTACCTCACGGACAGCATCTACATCAACGGCGTCTTCGCGGGCGGCTACACGGCCGAGGACGTGAGCAACATCCACTATTCCCGGAGCTACCGGATTCCCGCCGGGGCGCTGCGCGCGGGCGACAACACGATGCTCATCCGCCTGGGGCTCTACGGCAGGGAGTTCGGCGGCATCAGGGGCAGCGTCCGCATACTGCCGCGCGCGGAGTTCTCCCGCGCGTCGACGCTGAACGATTTCATCTTCAAGCAGATCCCGGTGGGCGTGGCGGTGTTCCTCTTCGGACAGATGGTGTTCTGCCTGATATTCTTCGTGCGGAAGCGGAGCGAGAAGGCGAACCTCTACTCGGCGGCGCTCTGTTTCGCCTGGATACTCTACATCATGGCGCTCTTCGCGCCCTGGAGCCCGCTTGGCCCCGATTTCCGCGTCACGTTCCTCTGGTCGTGCCTCGCCTTCGTGCCGATCATCTTCATGATGCTGATCCAGTCTTTCCACAAGGTGTATCTCACCGAGTACAACCGCGTCATCATACCGCTGCTTGCCGTCATCACCGCGGCGATCCTCTCGGTGCAGGACACCACGTCGCCCTGGTACATGGGGCGGACCCTCGGCCTCGCCTCGATGATCTTCATGGGGCCCTTCCTCGCGTGGAGCATCTACCGGGTGAACAGGATCAAGCCGCAGGTCACGGTGTACGTGTACGTCTTCTTCGGGGTTTTCCCCGGGCTCTTCATCGCGTGGGACGTGGTGAACTATCTCTGGATTTACCACGACCCGCCCATGTCGCACACCTACACGCTGCCGATCTTCATCGTCGGCATCATGATCCTCATCATCGATGATATCATCCGCCGCGACACGAAGCTCGAGGTCCTCTACAGCCAGCTCGCGAAGACGCAGGAGGACGAGAAGAAGACCGTCATCACCGCGGGCACGGAGCAGAAGCTGGAGAGGGTGATACAGTTCCTGAAGGAGAACTACACCTCGGACATCTCGAGGGAGGGGCTCGCGAGCGCCATCGGCATGTCGAGCGACCACATGAGCCGCATGTTCAAGGCGTACACCGGGAAGAAGATCAACGAGTATATCAACTCACTGCGGATCGAGTCCGCCGTCGAGAAGCTCACAACCACGGACGAGAAGATCATCGACATCGCCTTCGCCGTCGGCTTCGAGAGCCTTGCCACATTCAACCGCGCCTTCCAGGCCGTGATGAACGACTCCCCATCACAGTACAAGAAAAAGCTCAAGTGAGAGGGGGATGATATCCGCCTCCTTCGCGTGACAGCCTCCTTTGTTCCGAAAACGGCCGCGCGCGCGTTCCAGATGGTATGCGCGATACTTCTGGCGCTCCCCGTGCTGACCTCGTGCTCCGCCGGCGGCGGCACCGTCGAGGCGGGCCGATGGGAGACCCTCCGCTCGCAGACCGCGTCCGCACGCGAGGCATCCGCCTCGGCGGGATGGACGCCCCACGACACTTCGCGCCTCATCCGTGTCCCGTACGCGCCGAAGCGTGACTTCCAGCACGTCTGGATCCGCGGCACATTCACCGTTGACGGCGACCCGGCACGATTCTTCGGCATCATCCCCGGCAGGATCTACCACACCGACGAGACGTACGTAAATGGAACCCGCGTGGGACGGCACGACTTCTCCGAGTCGGCGAACGTCCACTTTCCCCGCAGTTACGAGCTGCCGCCCGGTGTCCTTGTCCGCGGTGTGAACACCGTGATGATCCGCGTCGGGATCTACGGCGCGGAGTATGGCGGATTCACCAACCGGGTCCAGGTGCTGGAGCGCGGCGCGTTCTTCGCGCGGAAGATGATGCTGACGCTGGTGTACCAGCAGGTCCCGCACGGCATCGTGGTGTTCCTCCTGGGTCAGGTCCTGTTCATCGCCATGCTTTACCTCATACGGAAGAGGGAGGCGGAGTACCTTCACTCGATCGCGCTCTGCATCCTCTGGGCGGTCTACATCCTCTGCGGCTTCAGCCCTGTCTTCCCCTTGAGCCACGATTTCCGCGTCTCCCTGCTCTGGAGCACGGCGCCACTCATCTCAATCAATTTCCTGATGCTCACGCAGTCCTATTACAAGCTCTACTTTCCTTACATCAACACCGTGCTGGTGCCGGTGCTCGCCGTCATCGCCGCGGTGATTCTCCTGTTCACCGATCCGCTCGCGCCGTGGTATCCGGCCAGGGCGCTGGGCGTGGGTACGGTGAACTTCATGGTCGTCTTCATGGTCAACCTGCTCTACCGCATCTACCGCGTGAAGCGCGACAACCTCTTCTATATCTGCATAGTATTCGGCGTACTGCCCGGCGTTTGCATTTCGTGGGACGTGGTGAACTACCTCTGGATCTACCATTATCCGCCGCTGCTCCAGACCTACACCATCCCGCTGCACGTGATCCTCGTGATGATCCTCATCATCACCAACATCATGCGCCGCGAGGCGGAGCTCGACGCGCTCTACGGGGGTCTCAAGGAAAGGGACAGGGAGGAGCGGAAGACCGTCATTACCAGCACCACCGAGGAGAAGCTCGAACATGTGATCGCTTTCTTAAAGGAAAACTTCCGCTCCGACATCGCGCGCGAGGGACTGGCCGCTGCCATGGACATGAGCGTGGACCACATGAGCAGGACCTTTCGCGCCTACACCGGGAAGAAGATCAACGAGTACCTGAACGAGCTTCGGATACGCGAGGCGGTGCGGCAGCTGGACGGGTCTGATCACAAGATCATCGACATCGCTTTTGCCGTGGGCTTCGAGAGCCTGGCCACTTTCAACCGGGCTTTCCTGGCCGTGATGAACCAAACCCCCTCGCAGTATAAAAAGAAGCTCAAGTAACGATTACGAGTAGCAGGTCCGGTTGATGATGATCTTCTTCAGTTCATCGGACAGGTCGTTGAAGTACGCGCAGTAGCCGGCGACCCTCACCAGGAGGTACTTGTGCTTTTCCGGGTTGCGGTATGCGTCCAGCAGTATCTCCCTGTTGATTACGTTCGGCTGGAACTGCATGCCGCCCTTTTTGAAGAACGTATCGATGATTCCCGCCAGGTTGCTCACGCCGTCGGTTCCCTGGAAGAGTGCAGAATCGATCGTGAACGTCAGGGTGGTGCCGTTGGGCGCGTACCGCGCGAAATCGACACCGGCAACCGAATTCAGCGACGAAAGGAGATCGCCGGCCTCCATCCCGTGATGGGGGGCGATGCTGTTAGCAAGGGAGACGCCCCTGAGCCTTCCGGAAGGAAGCGAGGGGGTTTTCGCGCCATACACGTCGTTCACGTTCAGCGCGTAGTAACCGGCTGCGTAGATGCCGTTGCGGGGGCAGTTTTCCACGGAATTCAGGGCGTTCACGTATATTTGCAGCACCCGGTTGACCCATTCGGTTGCTTCGGCTGAATGGTCATGGCCGAACTTCGGCACCGCCAGGAGCGCTTCGCGGACGCGGCTGTTCGCATCACCCTTAAAATCGGCGTCGATGGCGGTGATCACTTCGTTAAGGGTGAAGAGCCTTTTCCTGTACACCACCTCGTCTATCGCATGCAGGGAGTCGGCCACGTCGGTGATGCCCACGGCCTGGATCCCGCTGCTGTTGAACGTCGCGCCTCCCTCGTTTACGTCTTTTCCGCTTTGCACGCAGCCACTGGAGAGCGAAGACGCGAGGGGTGTGGTGAAACGCTCCCGTATGTTCTTTTCGATCTTCTGGTGGTCGGCGAGGATGGAGGCGGCCAGCCTGTTCAGGCGGGTCTGGAAGCGTGCGAGAAGCTCGTCCATGTTCGCCGGGGGATTGTAACGGAGGGATTCCTTTTTCAGCATCCTATTTATGCGGGCCCGGGTGTATCTGGAGAGGACAAACCTGGAAAAGCGGTCATTCCGCCTGAAGTTGTATTCCACGAACTTGGTGAACATCTTGCCGAGCTGCGCGGCAAAGCCGAAGTTCCAGAGGTCGTGCTGCTGTCCCTTCAGCGCCTGCAGGAAGGGCAGCGCCACGTTCATGTTGGCGCAGTCGGTGTTGCCGTAATGGTCGTCGGAAGCATTGGGCTCGACGCAGCCCACGATCGAGTAGTTCCGCGCGTTCTCCACAGATGTGGGGTAATGCCTCTGCAGGGTGTCGATGTACAAGGTGTCGTTGTACAGCGCCGGCATGGGGGCGCCGTTGATGTATATCTCGGCGAGCCGGTCCTTGTACTCGGCGGGGCTGTTCTCGTGTATCCGCGCCGTCATGTTCACCGCGTAGGGCTGGAGTTCGCACACGTCGAGGAGCATGTAGGTGACGTCGTTGGTGGCGTCCTTCCCGTCCTTTCCCATCCCGCCCACGGTCACGGTCTGGTCGGTGGACATCGTTTCGAAGAGCCGCCCTATGCCCAGGTAGGTGTCGCCGTCGTTGACCAGGATTACCTCGTCCATTTTGAGGATGAAAAGCGCCACGAGCTCTTTTGCCTTCTCGTAGGTGATGATACCGGCTTCCAGGTCCCGTGTGTAGTAGGGATAGAGTATCTGGTCCAGCCTTCCGAAAGAGACCGCGTTCTCGTAGGATTCGGTGCAGAGGGCAACGTGCAGGAGCATCATGCTCTGGAGCGCCTCGTGAAAGGTGCGCGCGGGATGCCGGGGCACGCGCCTGCAGATCCCCGCCATCTCCCTGAGTTCGCGGGCGCGCACGGGATCCTTTTCCTGCCCGGCCATGACGGCGAGCCTGCCTGCGTATCTGTCGGCGAAGGCGGCAAGCGCCTCCAGGGTGATGACGGCCGCGTTGTAAAAATTCTGGTTGTTTTCCGGATGATCTCGCTGTGCCTTTCTGATTTCCTCAATTATGCCCGTTGTGCCGAGCTCAAGGACGCGCTCGAAGTTGACGATGAAGTGCGCAATCGCCGCCATGTTGTTGTTGAAACCGGTGTCCATCTCGGAAGCGCGCGCGACCATCAGTACCAGATCGGAGAGGGACTTGTTCACGCGGCTCATCAGGCTGTGGCGCGCCCAGAAGGGAAAAATTCTGAAATAGAAATAGAGCCTGTCCCTGAGGGAGCACTTGAAAGAGACCGGTTTCTGGCGGTTGATCTGGTGCAGTATCGAGACGAAGAGTATGCCGTAATGTTCTTCCCATACCTGGCCGCCCCTCCTCTTGGAGGTGAAGTTGCCAACCAGGAGCTCGTCGGGATACACGGTAATCTGCTTGTTGTTCAGAACATGCGCCAGCCGTTCCGCCCTGTGGATGTGGACCGGTTTTTTGAAACCGTTTTTCCTGTAGAACTTCGTCTTCAGCCGTGATGTTTCGAAGCAGAGGTGGTGGTCGCTTTCACGGATCGCGTTCTGGATGTTGTACACGCGCTGGGTGAACTCGGCCTTGTGTCTTGAGGATTCCAGCTCGTGGCACACGGCGCTGATGCCGTTCTTTTTGAACGCGATGATGGCGTTCTTCACGGAGTCGACGCTCTGTTCGTGCGTAATGTTGAGCGGTTCACGCTCCAGGCCCAGGCGCCGGGCCTTTTCTTCGTACATGTTGTGGTACTTCAAGAGCTCTATGGCGGTGTGTCCAACCGACTTCAGCAGGGCCGCGGTCGCGCGAAGGATCTGTTCGACGTCATTGAATCCGGGCACCATCACCATCCGGAACCGGATACGTGCGCCGGTATCAACCAGCTTCACCAGGTTTTCGCGGATTCGCGCCGCGTCATGTCCCGTGAATTTTTTATGGAGTTCGTCATCCCCCACCACCTTGAGATCTACATAGAAGAGGTCGATATACCGTGCCGTTTTGCTGATGTTCTTCCAGGGCACATGGAGGGAGGTTTCCGCGGCGACATGGATCTTCTTTTTCTTCAGGAGTTTCAGCAGGCGGACCAGGCTGTCCCCGTCTTGAAGAAAGGGATCGCCGCCGCTCAATGTCACGCCGCCGCCTGTTGCACCGTAGTATTCCCGGTCCCGTGACACGACGTCCATGATCTGGTCGATCGAATATCCGCTCTCGGAGCCCGCGGCGAAGTGGAGCGGCTGCGATTCCGGATTCTGGCACCATGCGCACCGCAGGTTGCATCCCTGGAAAAAAATCGTGGTACGGATCCCGGGACCGTCATGCACGCAGGTCCGCTGGATTTTCAACACGCGGAGCGTATCAGCATCCTTGCGTGCTTCCGTGGTAAAGGGGAAATCCGCCTCGTGCCGCTGTATCGTTTCCTGAGTAAGTGTGGTCTGCATTTGGGCCCCCTGTGTCGTCGGATTGCTTGTAAGTATAATATATACTAACAGTATATATTATACTGATAAAATTGAAAACCGTCCAGTCGTGAATGGAATTTTTTCCATAAGTACAGAATATTTTTCAATATGAACTAAAAACTCTGGAAAGTATTTATTAATAGACAGCGAAGTGAATCTGGAAGAATGAAAACGTAGTAACAGAGAGATAGTTATCTACAGTGGACGGTAAAATGGAGTGGTTTGCGCTCGTTGACGTTATTGTGATGATAGAAGAATACAAAAATTGGAAGAATACGCGGGAATATCACTCAAACTTCACCACCGGTGGGGAACCGTCCCACTTGAATTCACGGCCCAGCTGATGATAGATATCGCGCCGCAACAGGAATTTCCCCTTTTCGTGGTTGCGGGTGCGCACCAGGGTGTCGGCGCGGCCTTTTTTCAGGATGATGAAATTCGACTCGATGGCGTTGAGGAAACTCTTCCTGATGGCCGATACGTTCACGAAGAGCGTCCCGCCCAGTTCGGGCGCGATGCGCCACTTGTCGTTCATGTAGCTCGGCAGGTGCGTGTGCCCGCAGATCCAGATGGCCACGCGGTTCCGCTTCAGCACATCGGCGAACCGTTCCGAACCTCCGATGTTGCGGCTGTCTATCATGTAGCCGAAGAGGCGGCTCTGCTCCAGGTATGCGTGCGTCACGGTGATGATGATCCGGTCCTGGTTTTCCTCGACCTTCTTTTTCCACCAGCGGAAGGTCTCGTCCGATATCTTCTGCGGCGGGAATCGGTCCTCGTCGGACATGAACAGTATCAGCGCGTTACCCACCTCCACGGAATAGTGCAGGGTGTCGCCGATGTACTTCCGGTAGTTCTTCTCGTCCTTCATGTCATGGTTGCCGGCTATCTCGTACCAGTGGGGCACCTTCGACTTCTTCCTCGCCGCGAGATACCACTTGAAGTCGTGCTCGGACTGGCGGTGGTGGACGATATCCCCCGCGACGATGGCTATTTTCGCGAAAGAGAGGCGCGTGTTCACATCGTCGATGGCCTTCTCCAGGTGCCAGCGCTGGGATTCGTTTTTCGGCTGGATGTCCGACAACGCCCAGAGAACGAGGAAGTCGTCCGTCACGGTTTTTTGGGTGATGCGGAACTCCGTCCGGCGGGAGGTGCTGCACTGCGCCGCGCCGAGGAAGAGCATGCCAAAGAGGAGGGGGATGATAATTATTCGCACGCGTTTCATTCTTTGTCCTTTTACGTGTGACATACAGTATACTCCGCCGGGCGGCTTTTGGCAAGATTTATTCACAGCCGGGACATCCGGCCATATAGACGGAGGTGTCGGGGACGCGGGGGACTTTCTCCGGTTGATGGTCCCCCACAGGGCGGGGACGCATTGCGGGTGATAGTAAAAAATTCCTTGACAGCATTCCCCGAAACTCGTTAAGAATTGGGGTTCGTTTTGCCGCCGGGGCATTGTGCATTTTGGCATCAAAGAGCACTGGCGGATCTATTGTTGGGTGATAAGGGACTATAATTGAAGATAACGGGCGCTGAAATCATCGTTGAAAGCCTCAAGAAAGAGGGAGTGGAAGTCATGTTCGGGTACCCCGGCGGCGTGGTGATACCAATCTTCCACCACCTGTTCAACGCGCCTTTCAAATTCATCCTCTCCCGGCACGAGCAGGGGGCCGTCCACGCAGCGGACGGATACGCGCGCGCCTCCGGGAAGGTGGGCGTGGTGATCGCCACCTCGGGGCCCGGGGCCACCAACCTGGTCACCGGTATCGCCACGGCGAACATGGATTCGGTGCCGCTGGTCGTCTTCACCGGCCAGGTCTCCCGGGAGATGATAGGCAACGACGCGTTCCAGGAAGCGGACATCACCGGCATCACGCGCCCCATCACCAAGCACAACTACCTGGTCCAGGACATCAATGACCTGGCGCGCGTCATCAAGGAGGCCTTCTACATTGCCTCCACCGGCAGGCCCGGCCCCGTCGTGATCGACGTGCCGGTCGACATATCGAAGGGCGAAACAAAATTTTCATATCCGGAACATGTGCACCTCCGCAGCTACAAGCCGGTGTACGAGGGGCATCCCCGCCAGATCGAGAAGGCGTGCAAGCTCATTGAGTCGTCGAAGCGCCCCGTGGTCTACGCGGGCGGCGGCGTCATCTTATCGAACGCCTCGGAGGAGATCCGGGTCTTCGTGAAGAAGACGGGCATCCCCATCACCACCACGCTCATGGGGCTGGGCGCCTACCCGGAAACAGACCGACTGGCGCTGAAAATGCTCGGGATGCACGGCACCTACTACGCGAACCACGCCGTCAATGAATGCGACCTCCTCATAGCCGTGGGTGCGCGCTTCGACGACCGCGTCACGGGAAAGGTCTCGGAGTTCGCCACCCAGGCCCAGGTGATACATATCGACATCGATCCCTCGTCGGTGCAGAAGAGCGTGCAGGTGGACGTCCCGATCGTGGGCGATTGCCGCTCCGTGCTTTCCGCCATCAACAAGATCGTCAAGGCCCCGTCGATTAAGCCCTGGGTGCAGAAGCTGATGAAGATGAAGGATGAGCACCCGCTTGGCTATAAGGACAGCGAGGAAGTCATCAAGCCGCAGTACGTGGTGGAAAAGATCGACGAGCTCACCAAAGGAAAGGCGGTAATCTGCACCGAGGTGGGACAGAACCAGATGTGGGCCGCGCAATTTTTCGATTTCACTGAGCCCCGGACCTTCATCTCCTCGGGGGGTCTCGGTACCATGGGATACGGTTTTCCCGCGGCGATCGGCGCGCAGCTGGCGCGGCCCGACAGGCGGGTCATCGACATCGCCGGGGACGGATCAATACAGATGAACATCCAGGAGCTGATCGTCGCGGTCCAGCACCGGCTCCCTGTCATCATCGCCATCCTGAACAACGGGTTCCTCGGCATGGTGCGCCAGTGGCAGCAGCTCTTTTACGACAAGCGCTACTCACACACCTGCATCAATTTCCAGCCGGACTTCGTGAAGCTCGCCGAGGCGTACGGCGCCATCGGCATAGGCGTGGAGACGAAAAAGGAAGTGGTCCCGGCGATACAGAAGGCGCTTTCCATCACCGACCGGCCCATCATCATCGATTTTCAAGTGGACCGCGAAGAGAACGTGTACCCGATCATCCCGGCGGGGAAGACGGTCAAGGAAATGATCACGGCGGAGCTGATATGAGCGAGCGTGTAATATCGGTACGGGTTGAAAACAGGTCCGGGGTGCTCGCGCGCGTCGCGGGGCTCTTCTCCGCGCGGGGCTACAATATCGACTCCCTCGCCGTGAGCGAGACCGAGCAGGCGGATGTCTCCATCATGACCATCGTGGTGCGGGGCGATGACCGCGTGATAGAGCAGGTAAAGAAGCAGTTGAACAAGCTCATAGACGTCATCAAGGTGACGGACCACCCGCCGACGCAGTCGGTGCAGCGGGAGCTCATGCTTATCAAGCTGAACGCGCAGCCCTCAAAGCGGCCCGAGATATACCAGCTCGTGGAAATCTTCCGCGCCGAGATTGTGGACATTTCGCCGAAGACCCTCACGGTCGAGGCCACCGGCGCGCCCGAGCGCATCGACAACCTCATCGAACTCCTTCGCCCCTACGGCATCAAGGAACTGATCCGCACGGGCAGGATCTCCCTCACCAAGGAATAACGACGGCCGCGCCTTCGGAATTTCCCTTGACGACATATGTGTCGTCACAGTATATTCTTACCATGAACAGCGATACCATACCCGCGCTTTTCGAGGCCATCGCCGGCGGCATCAGCGGCGAGTGGGTCCTCGTGGGAGGGGCCCTCCTTCGCGTGCTCGGCCTCACCGACAGGGTCACCCTTGATATCGACCTCGTTCCCCTGGGGAAGGTGACGAACAGTGATCAGCTTGCCGTGATGGAAATAGCCGAAAAGAACGGTTTCCCCCCCGAGATGGTCAACTTCGGCGCCGAATATTTCGTCAAGAAACAGAAAGGCTGGGAGAAAGAGCTGGTGCTCCTGCGCGACACCGGGAAGGCGCGGATTTATCGACCTTCGAAAAGACTTTTCCGCCGGATGAAGGAAGTCCGCGGAACAGAGACGGACATGGCCGATATCGCGCTGTACGAGTCGTGGGAGGAAGACTCGGAGTGAAGAGGGCTGCTGAAATAATTGCGGGGTTGAGAAGACGCGAGGGGCTGGCCCAGCGGGCATTTGCCGCGAAAGCGGGGATGAGCTTCCGGCAGGTCCAGCGCATCGAGAAGGGTGAATCCGACATCACCCTTTCGAAACTCATCGTCGTGGCGAAACGCTTCGGCTTGGAGCTGGCGCTGACAGATAGCGAACCCCGGTGGGAAGCGCTCGCGTCCATGGGAATGCCCCTGGAGTCGTGCGGCGCGATGGTGGGCCGCTGTTCCAGGCGCGCGGCGGAAGAAGCGGTCGTGCGGGCGATCCGTTTCCTTTCGCGGGTGGATTCCGATGCGAGGTACGGCAGGCACCGTGACGCGTTCAAGGCACTCTTGCTCGCGCTGGCAACGCATTACCCCTCGCGTTTCGCTGAATACAGTCGGCGCTCCGGCGTGGACGTGGAGACCGTGTTCGGCATGAATGAAATCAGGGGCAGGGACGTCAAGCTGAGGAACCTCTGCCTGCCTGCGCTGGCGCGTTGGTTCGGGCAACATTAACCCGTTCTTAAATTCAGAACACGTAGAAGGTTCCCATCCCGAAAACGAAATAGTGAAGTGTCAGCACCAGAGGGCTGTCCTCGAAGGCCACCCCGCGGAGATAGTCGTAGCGGATGAACGGTATCAGTTGAATGCTGCCCACTCTCCTGTTCAGGATGAGCGCGAGCTGTATCCCGGAGTAGCCGCCGCGTGCCTGGTACGCGGGCCTTCCGGGAAGCGCGTGCGCCGGGCTGACCGTGTAAAAATAGGAGTGATAGTCCCTGTCCGCGAACATGACCGCCGCCGAGAACTCCGTGGTCCATCCGAAATTCCACCGTCCCGGAGCGCTGGTGAGGTTCAGGTACGGCACGCTGAATATGCCGACCCTGTCGATGTCACGGAAGTCCGTCGCGAACACCTGCCGCACGGGGGCCTCGAACGTGAGGAGATGCCGCCTGTCCGCAGATCTCCAGAGATTGACGATGAGCATGGGACCGGCCTCGAACATGTACCCCAGGTCATCCATGCCGCGGCGCGCATCGTTGTCCTCGCTCTCGACCGCGAGACCGACGATCATGCTGATTTTCAACGCGAACCAGTCGTTGGCATAGAGCTTGCCGCGCACCCAGGACTGTTCCGCCTCTATCGTGTCACCGCGGTAGCTGATGTAGGGCGAGGGGATGATGTGAGGCTTGAACTGGTCCGATCCCCGGTAGTGGTTGATGACGAGCGGGACGGCGCCGAATCCCCAGTCGAAGGCCGCGCCCGCGGCGCTCCCGGGGAAGGCGAGGCACGCGGCCAGTAAAATGGAGGAGAGGATCTGCGCGACCGGACCGGTTTTTCTGATGGACTGCATGACCCAAAACTGGTAAATGGCATCCGATTTGTAAATACTATTTCGACGGCACGATGACTCATGAATGGCAAAACGGCGAATTCTCGAGCCGGGAATCAGGAATAAAGAACCTGTTTAAAAATAATTGACATCGAAACGCCGCGGGATGAATATGCATTCCTTTCTTCTATATAATCCGCAGCCTGTCGATACGACACCGCGCGGTGTGAGAAACCATTCTTCTGGAGGAATATAATGGCAAAGATGTATTACGATGACGACGCGAACCTCGCTGTCCTGAAAAACAAGACCATCGCGGTGATCGGTTACGGGAGCCAGGGGCACGCCCAGGCCCAGAACCTCCGTGACAGCGGACTCAATGTGCTGGTTTCGGAACTTGCCGGCACCGACAATTTCAAACTGGCGGTGTCGCACAAATTCACGCCCGTTACCGCCCGCGAAGCCGCCGAGAAGGCCGACGTGATACAGGTGCTGGCGCAGGACCATGTCCAGGCGAAGATCTACGAGAGCGAGCTGAAGCCCTTCATGAAGGCGGGGAAGACCTTGGTCTTTTCCCACGGCTTCAACATTCACTACGGGCAGATACAGCCGCCGAAGGATATCGACGTCATCATGGTGGCACCCAAGGGCCCGGGCCACCTGGTGCGCAGCGAGTACGCGAAGGGCGCGGGCGTCCCCTGCCTCATCGCCGTATACAATGACGCGTCCGGGAAGGCGCGCGAAACCGCGCTTGCCTACGCCAAGGGCATAGGCGCGACGCGCGCCGGCGTTATCGAGACCACTTTCAAGGAAGAAACCGAGACCGATCTTTTCGGCGAGCAGTGCGTTCTTTGCGGCGGCGTCTCGGAGCTCGTAAAGGCGGGTTTCGACACGCTGGTCGATGCTGGTTATCAGCCCGAGATCGCCTACTTCGAGTGCCTGCACGAGCTCAAGCTGATCGTGGACCTGTTCTACCAGGGCGGTATCAACTACATGCGCTACTCGGTGTCCGACACCGCGGAGTACGGCGACTACACCGTGGGCAAGAGAATTGTCACCGATGAGACCCGGAAGGAAATGCAGAAGGTGCTTTCCGAGGTGCAGGACGGCTCCTTCGCGAGGAACTGGATCCTGGAGAACATGGCGGGGCGCCCGTACTTCAACGCGCAGAAGAGGATCGAGGCGAACCACCGCATCGAGCAGGTAGGGAAAGAGCTTCGCAAGATGATGAAGTGGATCGACAGCAAGTAGCTCTGCCGGAAACGGCTGTATGCGGAAAAGGCGCGTCCCTGGGGGCGCGCCTTTTTATCAGAGTGACGCGCCGGCGACCGGGTGCTCCGCCGGAACCTCCATGCAAATGATGCAGACATCGTCTTTGAAAGAGGGGCTTCCCGTGAAATGCTCGAGGTCGCTGTAAATCCTGTTCACCAGGCCGGCTGCCCCGAGGGCGGAGTATTCCTCTATCTTCGCGTGGAACATGGTTTCGAACATGACACCGGCTCGGTTGCAGGCCTCGATCAGGCCGTCGGTGTAGAGGAGGACCATGTCCCCATCCGCGATCGGTATCTCCGCCTCCTCGAATTCGAGGTCCTTCATGAGGCCCAGGAAAAATCCCCGCGACCGGATCTCCGCGATGGAGCCGTTTTTAATCAGGAACGGGTATGTGTGACCTGCGCGGGAATAGCGGAAGGTCTTCCTGTCGATATCGTAGATCCCGTAGAACGCGGTCACGAAATGGCCGCTCGTCTGGCCGATGAGCTTCTCGTTGATGTACGTGAAGAGCCGCGCCGGCGATTTCAGCAGTTCGCCCGCGGTGTTGATGAGCGTCTTCACCATGCTGGCAATGAGCGCCGCCGACACGCCGTGCCCCGAAACGTCGCTGATGAAAATGCCGGCCGTCCTGTCGTTGATCCTGATGATGTCGAAATAATCCCCGCCTATCCCTATCACCGGAGAGTAGACCGAGTGGAAACGGATGTTGCCGATCATTGGCGCCGTGAGGGGAATGAGGCTGTTCTGGACGGTGCGGGCGAGGGAGAGCTCCCTGCCGAACTGGCTGTTCTGTATCTCCACGATCTTGTTGGATATAAATTCGCGGTACCGCATCTGCTCCTGGAATTCCGCGAAGATGATGCACACGATCGCCGTGGTGACCGGGTTGGCGAGCATGGATAACCTGTCAGGGGCGATGTCGGTGAAGGCGAACAGGTATATCAGCAAACCGGCCAGTGGAACGAGGTAGAGGGGGATGAAAAGCCGGAGCCCGTAGACGGCGCCTCCGAAAATCGCGAAGATCACCACGACGGTGCCTATGACGTACAGGCTGTACTTGTCGGTATGCGCAGCGTGTATCACCAGGAGCACCATCATCCCCATGAGTGCAAGGAGGAAGGCGAAGTATAGTACCCGGATAACATCGATGAATTTTTTCAGTGGCGTGAAAAGCATCGCGAGAAGAACCACCGCCAGGGAAAACGGCACGAGGCGGATGAGGACGAAGAAACGCGGCATGCCGTTCACGAACACGTCCTCGTACATGAAATACGGGAGCACGAAAAGGGCGATAAGGGCGGCGACCTTGGCGTAGACGGCGATGCGGAGCTTGATATACCCGTGATATTCCGATTTTATCTTGCGGAACTGGATATCGGTCAGCATGTCCCGGTATTTCTCGCGGAATATCTTCATGATTCTTTTTCGCGGCCGGGAAGGAAAATGTCAACCGGATAATGGGGCCCGGACCGGTCGGGACAGTATCTGAAAAAAATCAATCATGTGACATAATATTTTCTTGATTTTTTTACCGCCCCATGCTCTCATGATTATGCGACATGTTTTCCAACGGAAAGAAAATATTCGTTCTCGACACCAATGTCGTGCTGCATGACTACCGCTGCATCTATTCTTTCCAGGAGCACAACGTGGTCATCCCGATCACCCTCCTGGAGGAAATGGACCGGTTCAAGCGGGGCAGCGAAATCATCAACTTCAACGCGCGGGAGTTCTCCCGCGAACTCGATTCCCTCATTGGCGACAGGCTCCTCAGCGAAGGCATAAAACTGGATTCTGGCGGCCACTTTGTCGTGAACACCAACATACGTAAGGACGAGTACCTGCGCGGCGTCTTCTGGGAGGACAGCCCCGATCACCGCATCCTCTCCGTGGCCTACAACACGGCCCGGGAGTTCGGCATGGAGCGGGTGATCCTGGTGTCGAAGGACATCAACCTGCGGATGAAGGCCAAGAGCATCGGCGTCCTGGCGGAGGACTACGAGACCGGCAAGATCGAGAATATCGACGAGCTCTACACGGGAAAGTACATGATGGAGGGGATGGACGGGCAGTTTATCGACCGCCTCTACAAGGAAAACGCCGTGCCGCTCGGCGAACTGGAGCGCGAACTCGCCCCTCACCCGAACCAGTTCTTCATCATGCGCAACGGCACGAGGAGCGCCCTGACCACCTACGTGAAGGCGACGGAGTCCCTGCGCATCGTGGAGAAGAAGCGCGCGTACGGGATCCTGCCGCGAAACGCCGAGCAGACCTTCTCTCTGGATGCGCTCATGAACCCGGATATCAGCCTGGTGACGCTTTCGGGCAAGGCCGGTACCGGGAAGACGCTCATGGCCCTGGCGGCGGCGCTGGAGAAGCGCAAGGAGTACAAGCAGATCCTCCTCGCCCGGCCGGTGATTCCGCTCTCCAACCGCGATATAGGCTATCTCCCCGGCGACATCAAGGAGAAGCTGGACCCGTACATGCAGCCGCTCTACGACAACCTCTCGGTAATCAAGAACCAGTTCGAGGAGGACTCGCAGGAGTTCCGCCGCATATCCGACATGGTGACGCACGGGAAACTCCAGATCATGGCGCTCGCATACATCCGGGGCAGGAGCCTCTCGAAGGTCTACTTCATCGTCGACGAGGCGCAGAACCTCACGCCGCACGAGGTGAAGACCATCATCACCCGCGCCGGGGAGGGGACGAAGATCGTCTTCACCGGCGATCCCTACCAGATCGACACGCCGTACCTCGATTCGCGCTCCAACGGGCTTACCTACCTCATCGACAAGATGAAGGGGCAGGATATCTACAGCCACGTGACCCTGGAGAAGGGAGAGCGCTCCCACCTCGCGGAGCTCGCCTCCGACCTGCTGTAGGATTGGAGGATCGGCATGATCTTTACGGGTGATACCAAGGCCGGTATCAATTCCTCCGCGCAGGTTTCAGGTTCTTTTTCTGCACCCAGGCATTTCCATCGTTGTGGATGAGTTTGATCCAGGAAGGGTCTCCCGGCTTCGATTCGGCCATCTCGACAACATCGTCGAGTTTTCTTGTGTCGATGATTTTTCCACGGGTGCTGGGAGAATCAAAGATGTTGAGAATGGGGACCGAGACGATGAACGTGTTAGCGCAGTTTCCCCCGAACGAGCGTTCCTTGCCGTAGACGGCCTTCCCGTCTTTGAATACCGCAGGGCTTGTCGCGTAACAGGTGCCACCGGAATCCCACACGACCGCGTTCAGTTTCATTGTGTTGGTACCGGACCACTCTGCAGCCTTGTCGGCAAACAGGTGGGTGCCCCCGTCGTGCATCATGGACAACACCTTGGCCCCCGACTCGGCGATGTAAAAAGTGAGTTCGCTGATGGCGTAGGTCCCGCAATTGAGGGCAAAATATCTCCCATCGGGTGAAAGCGACCGCTCCAGGCACTCTCCCCATTCATACAGGCTCTTCTTGTATGATGATTTCTTGTTTGTTGCTCCGTTCCAATGATGAACGGAGATCTTTCCTTCTCCGCTCGTGCTATAGTCGAGCCACAGTGTGATTTTTTTATCGGCGCTCTGATCGAACAGGTCGGTGATGAAACCGCCGAAAGCCCAGCCGTTCAATGATCCGGCGTTCACCCGGTACCAGAAATCCATTCTCTCTCCCACCTTCATCTTTCCCGCGCTCCTTTCCCGCACGAGGGCCGTTTCCCCCATATTCAGATATCCGGCGATTTCCGAGTTGAGGCTTGCGCTTTCGCGTATCCTGAGCTTGTCGACGGTCGATATGACTGTTTTGCCAATCATGTTCATGCCGTTGTCTTCCTGCGGCAAAACGTCGATTATAAAGCACGCAAGGAAGAATACTAATAACGCGGCGATCTGATGGATCTTCATGCTGGCCTCCAGGGATAATGTTTCAACATGCGGCGGGGCTGTCTTCTGTTTCGCGATACACCAAGTCGCCGCAAGTGACTTCGCATGCGAAGCCACTTGCGAACATTCAATTTTGTCAGATACCCCTGGCTATTGCCCTGAACATCTCGATCGACTCTATCTCCATGTCGTCGCCGTCCTTGTTGTAATCCCGGTAGGCCGAGGTCTTCGCGATGACGATGTTGCGCTTGGGATAGACGTAGATCGCCTGTCCGTATATGCCGATGGCGAGGAAATCGCCGTCGGGATTCTGCGGGACCCACCACTGGTAGCCGTAGCCGAGGACCCAGCCGGACGAGTCCCTCTTTCCCGGGACAAGATGCGGGGCGTCCGGCGTGATGGACGCTCTGACCCACGATTTCGGGACTATCTGCTTTCCGTTCCAGTTCCCTTCCTTGAGGTAGAGGCGCCCGAAGCGCGCGTAATCGCGCAGGACCATGCAGTAGCCGCCGAAGGCCGCCTCCATGCCGTGGCTGTCGGTGAGGAACACGCCGTCGGATTCCATGCCGAGCGGTTTCCAGATCTTCTCTTCGAGGTACTGGGAAATGGTTTTCTTCGTGGACTCACGTATCAGCCAGCCGATGACCTGGGTGTCCATGCTCACGTAGTGGTTGTAGGTGCCCGGTTTCTTCTCCCGCTGCAGCGATGCCGCGAATTCGTTGAGCGAGGCATTCAGGGCGAAAGCCCTCCCCATCCTGTTGATGTCGGAGTTGAAGTCGCCGTATTCCTCGTTGAAGCGGACGCCCGACGACATCTGTAAAATGTCCTTGATGGACACGCCGTCATAACCGGTGCCCTTGAGCGCCGGGATGTAGTTCGTCACGGGCTGGGTGATATCGCTCACGTGCCCTTCGGAAACGGCGATGCCGAGGAGGGCGGATATCAGCGATTTGATCACGGACCAGGTGATGGCTTTCGATTTTTCGTCGTTGCCGCGGTAATATTTTTCATAGAGGATGGTGTCGTCTTTAACGACGATGAAGCCCGTTGTCTGGGTCCGATCAAGGAACTCCTGGACGCTCTTTTCGCGTCCATTGAACGAGTAAGTTTTCGGGAGATCCCTCGGCGCACGCTTGAACTCGAAAATCGTATCCCCACTGTGGATGGTCCTCGAATCGAAGAGGGACCCCGCGCTGCGGAAGTTCTGGTCGATCCTGTCGGCGTCGAAAAGTGTTATCACCCTGTAGAGCCTAATGAGGCTCTTTGAGTAGACGGCCGCCGCGATCAGAATCACGCCGAGGATTATTCCTGATGCCAGTACAACCTTTTTTGCCCGTGAACTTTTTGCCATGGTGTCCCTCCCTGTGTGGATGGATATAGTAACCTAAGGCTTTGCTGATATTTCAAGTCTTATTCGCGGTGAATTGCGATTTCTCGGGACCACTGGTCGAACAGCGCGGTTGCGGGATCGGGCCGGGGGCAAGTTATCCCGGAAACCCGTTCGCGTGCTACATTCCCTCCTCGTCCGCGTCCATCCACACCGGAAAGCTTTTCCTGTAGGCGTCAAGTTCATCGCCCGAGAGGCGCGCAGTGAGCACTCCCTCGCCGCCGGTCTCCCTGATGATGACGCGACCCTGTGGATCGATGATGGACGAGTCGCCGCTGTAGGTGACGCCGTTGCCGTCGAAGCCGGTCCGGTTGCAGCCGATGACGTAGCACTGGTTTTCGATGGCGCGCGCGGCGAGAAGCGTCTTCCAGTGGGACGCGCGCTTCTCCGGCCAGTTCGCCACGTAGAGGGCGGCGTCGTAGTCGCCGTTGCGGTTCCGGCACCAGAGCGGGAAGCGGAGATCGTAGCAGATGAAGGGGCGTATCTTCCAGTCTTCCACGAGCGCGGTGAGGAGCGAGTCTCCCGCCGAATAGATCTGCTCCTCGCCGGCCATGCGGAAGAGGTGGCGCTTGTCGTAGGTGATGATCCTGCCGTCGGGACAGGCCCAGACCAGCCTGTTGTAGAAGCGCCCCTCCTCCCTGATGACCAGGCTTCCGGCAAGGTGGAATCCCCCGCCGCGCGCCGTTTCTATCATCCACTCCACCGTGGGGCCGTCCATCTCCTCGGCGACCGCCTCCGCGTTCATGGTGAAGCCCGTGGTGAACATCTCGGGAATTGCTACGAGGTCGGGCCGTTCCTTCAGGGAGGCAATCCGCTCGGAGAACATCGCGCGGTTCGCGGCGGCGTCCTCCCATTTCAGGTTCGCCTGCATCACGGTGATGGTCAGATCGCGCATAGCCGTTCGGCCGCCTTTTTCAGGGTCTCGTCGCGCTTCGCGAAACAGAAGCGGAGCACGCGATTGTCGTCCTTCCCGTTGTAAAACACGGAAGGCGGGATCGCGGCGACGCCATGTTCCCTAGTGAGCCGCACTGCGAAGTCGGTGTCGGGCTCATCGGTGATCGTGGAGTAGTCGAGCATCTGGAAGTAGGTGCCCGCGCTGGGGACCGCGCGGAAGCGGGAGTCGCGGACCAGCTCCAGAAAGAGGTCGCGCTTCGCCTGGTAGAACGCGGGGACGCCGAGGTACTCCTCCCTGCGCGCCATGAACTCCGCGAGCGCGAGCTGCACGGGAGTGTTCACGGCGAAGGTGAGGTACTGGTGCACTTTCTGGAACTCCGCGGAGAGCGCGCGCGGCGCGACGCAGTATCCCACCTTCCAGCCCGTGGCGTGATAGGTTTTGCCGAAGGAGCTCACCGCGAAGCTGCGCGCGGCGAGTTCCGGGTGGCGCGCCATGCCCTCGTGACGGCGCCCGTCGAAGATGATGTGCTCGTAGACCTCGTCGCTCAGGATGACGATGTCGGTGCCGCGGACGATGTCCGTAAGCGCGGCAATGTCATCGCGCGAGAGCACCGCGCCCGAGGGGTTGTGCGGGGAGTTGAGTATCATCATCCTCGTCTTTTCCGTGACCGAATCCTTCACAAGGTTCCAGTCGATGGAGTAGCCGGGGAAGCGCATGGCGAGCGGCACGGGGACGCCGCCGGAGAGGGCGATGGACGGCACATAGGAGTCGTAGGCCGGCTCGAAGATGATCACCTCGTCGCCGGTCCGGACGACTGCGGCGATCGCGGCGAAGAGCGCCTCCGTGGCGCCCGCGGTGACGGTTATTTCCGAGAGCGGATCGTAGCGCGCTCCGTAGAGGTCGAGCACTTTCTCCGCGATGCGCTCCCGCAGCTCGAGCGCACCCTGCATCGGCGCGTACTGGTTCCTCCCCGCGCGCATCTGCTTCTCCACCAGCGCGATTATCTCCGGATGTATGTCGAAGTCGGGGAAGCCCTGGGATAGGTTGATGGCGCCGTGCTCGTTGGCGAGCCGCGTCATCACCGTAAAGATGGTGATTCCCACGTCCGGGAGTTTTGAGGTGATCTCCATGAGTGTGTTCTGGGGCCGGGCGACCGGTCCTGTCAAATAAAAAACAACCAACTCACGCGGTCTTTCCGGCCCTCGCGCGGTCGATGCGCTCGAGCAGTGCCTGGATGCGGAGGAAGGCGCTCTCCTCGCTGTACGCGCGCAGGTCGGCGTGGTCCACGTCGATCATCGCGCAGGGGATGGCGCACTCGGCGGATATCTCGCGCATGAGGTCCATCTGCATCACCGAGTAGACCTTGCAGCTGCGGTTGCTCGCGAAGACCGCTCCGTCGATCCCGAGCTCGCGGATGGCCTCCTTCATCGCTCTTTTCCGGAGCTCCTTTCCCATGGGGCACACGGAGAAGTTCTGCAGGCGCGCGAGGTAGCGCATCGGGTCGGCGGTCTCGCCTTCGAAGAGGCGGTACTCGCCCTCCAGCGTGCCCAGGCAGTAGGTATAGCTTGCGGCGATGATGTTCGCGTCCATGCCCGCCAGGCGCGTCGACATGTTCCGTAGCTGGTGCCACGGTGCGATGTTGTCCCAGAGCAGGCGGTAGCGCTCGCCCGGAACGGGGAAGCTGCCCGAGGCGACCAACGCCTCGGTCTCGTCGGCGAGGAGGCGGTAGTGCTCGGCGAGCGCGGGCGTTCCCCGGTCGGTGAGGAAGGGGGCCATCTGCACGAACGAGTCGAACGCCGTGATGCCGGACGGGCGGTGTGCCGCGCAGGCGAGGAAGCGCTTCCAGTGGCGGCCAGCCTCGCGCGAGTGCGCCACCGCGGCGCGCACCTTCTCAATTTCGAAGCGCTGGCCGCTCATGCGCTCGATCGTTTCGATGAGCGAACGGAGCTGCGCGACGATGTAGCCGAGGTCCTCCTCGCGCTGCGGACCATACGCGAATGGCACGTCCAGGACGATGTGCGGCACGTCCCACTCGCGGTTGTAGACGTCGAACCATTTCACGAGGAGAGAGCAGTTGTTGGTGTTCGATACAAGCAGGTGCGGTTTCGGGAGCCCGAAGCTCGGCGAGTCCTTTCCACTGTCGAACGCGGTGCCAATGTCGATCCGCGCGTAGGAGCAGAGGTCCATCGAGTAGCCGGCGCGCTCCGCTTTCTCGCACTGCAGGGGGCCAACGCCCTTGCCCGCGCTCATGGCTGCGTGGCTTTCGGGAACGGCGTAGACCACATTGTTGAAGCCGGCGAAGATCTCGGCGGGGACGATGATGGCGATCCAGACCGTGAAAGCGCCCTCGCCGGCGCGGCGATGGAGGTCCGTATAGCTCCGGACCATCATCCGCGAGAGCCGTTTCCCGGATTCGGTCTTCACGTGGCGCGATTTTGCAGGGATTTCCATGCCGCAGCTCCGACTGTCGCGAATAAATGATAAAATACACCGCAGATACACGGAGATGAAATATCGCTTTCCCGTCAAGGTCAAGCGAAAATGACGCATGCGCGTGCGATCAGTGTTATCCATCCGCGTTGAGACGTATCGCCCCCATGCTAAGGCTTGTCGGAATGTTGGATTTGCACAATTCGTGGTCAAAAAGGAACCAATAAAAAATCCAAGATTTACGGGAAGAGGAAAAGTCAAAAATTATTGACAATAGACTCGTTGTCCACACTAAATGGTTGAACCAATGAGCCACCGAACCACCATACAATGTATGGATATCATGATGCGCATGAAAGCTCGCTGATCCGGTGTCTCAAAGCAAGCTGCAGGAGGGGGCGATGTCGGACACACTGAAAAGGGTTCGGAAGGCGCTGGAGAAGATCGGCGCGAAATGCGTCGAGGCCGTCGAATGGCGGAAATCGGTGGTGCTCACGGGTATGGTGGACACCTGGGAGGAGAAGATCGATGCCGGCATGGCAGCGGCGGGCAAGGGCTACAAGGGGGTGGTGAACGACATCGAGGTAAGGGGCATCAGGGTCGAAGCGATGTCCATCCCCTCGTACCGGGACTCGCACCTTGAGGGAAAGCATTTCGACGTTGTGATCATCGGCGGCGGGATAACCGGATCGGCGATAGCGCGCGAGCTTTCGCGGTATGATGTAACAATCGCGCTTCTGGAAAAAGAGGAAGACCTGGCGCGGCACGCGTCGAGCAGGAACGACGGGATGATCCACGACGGGTTCGCCGCGAAGCCGGGGACGAAAAAGGCGGCGTATAACGTCCGTGGTAACAGGATGTACACGAAGGTGACGGAGGAGCTGGGTGTGGAGTTCTATCGCCCGGGCTCGATGATCCTCTTCGGCAGCCCCTTCACCAGACTCGCCGTCCCCCTGATGAAGGCACGCGCGAAGAAAAACGGCGTGGACGGTTACCAATATCTCACGAGAAAGGAGGTCGCCAGGCGCGAACCGAACCTCGTGGAAAAACAGCATGGTGCGTTCTTCCTCCCCTCCGCCGGCGTGCTCTCGCCGTACAAGATGGTGCTGGCCTACGCGGAGAACGCCGCGGAGAACGGGGCCGATATCGTCCTCGGCTGCGCCGTGAGCGGGTTTGAGATTCGGGACGGCGCCGTCCGCGCGGTGAAGACGAACAGGGGGATGTGCACCGCCGGGGTTGTGGTGAACGCGGCGGGAATATGGGCCGATACCGTCGCGGGTTTCGCGGACGACCGGTTTTTCTCGCACCATGGAAGGAAGGGCGTGGACGCCATCCTCGATCTGCGCACGGGTGAATACCAGTCCACGATAGCCGCCATGCCGCCGCTGCTCCAGGCAAAATCGAAAACCAAGGGGGGCGGGCTGATAATGACACCGGAAGGGAACATCCTCGTGGGGCCCACCGCGAAGGAGGTCCCGGGACGGGAGGATTACTCGACCGACCCCGAAGACATCGACGAGCTGATGCATCATATCAACCTCAACAGGAAGCTGAAGAGATCGGACATCATCACCTACTTCGCGGGGATCCGCGCCTGCACCTACGAGGAGGACTTCATTATCGAATCCTCGGAGCACGTGGCGAACCTGGTCCATGTCGCGGGGATACAGTCTCCGGGGCTGGCCTCCGCCCCCGCGATCGCCGAGGACGTGTGCCGGATGGCGGTCGATATCCTCCGGAAGAAGATGGAGGTCCGGCAGAACCCGCGCTTCAATCCCATACGCAGGCCCAGGCCCGTGTTGAAGGGAATGCCCCTGGAACAGCGCGCGGAACTGATCCGGCAGAATCCCGCGTACGGCAGGATCGTGTGC
>JAGODF010000256.1 GCA_017998375.1 Spirochaetota bacterium | reverse complement strand
CGCGGACGATGTTCAGGACGCCCCACTGCTCCGTCGTGGCGGCGATGCCGGCCCCGGCGATTGCCCTGTTGAATCCGGCGCGCATTGCGGCGTTCGCCCTGCCGACAAGAAAGCCGAGCGATCCGGCGAGATTGAAGGCCCCTTTTTTTCTCATTACCCGTAAATTGTTGCAACATCAATTGTTGTTATAGCAACAATATTCCCGGTCTTGTTTTTTGTCAAGCGAGAAACGGATTTCCCGGGGTCAGGCCGGAGTGAATTCACCGGCCGTACCGATGATCCTGTTGACACCCGATCGCATTCCTCGTACACTGCGCGGCAACTCTTTCATCATGAGGCTTCCCTTATGGCAAAAACCCTTACGCGCTGTCCCTGGCCGGTCGGAAACGACCCCCTTTACCTGAAATACCACGACGAGGAGTGGGGCGTCCCCGTCCGCGACGACCGGCTGATCTTCGAATTCCTGGTGCTGGAGGCCTTCCAGGCGGGTCTCTCGTGGAGGACGATCCTCCACAAGCGCGAGAACTTCCGCAAGGCCTTCGCCGGTTTCGATTTCGAGAAGGTGGCGCGCTTCGGCGCACGCGACCTTGCGCGGCTTATGAACGACGCCGGCATCGTGAGGAACCGGGCGAAGATACTGGCGGCGGTGAACAACGCCAAGCGCTTCATCGAGGTGCGCGGGGAATTCGGGAGCTTTTCAGACTACATGTGGTCGTGGGTGGGCGGCAGGCCCATCGTCCACAGGTTCCGTGTTCTCGGTGATTTTCCGGTTTTTACCGACGAGGCCGTGGCCTGGGCGAAGGACCTTAAAAAGCGCGGCTTTAAATTCCTTGGCCCCACGGTGGTGTACTCCCACATGCAGGCCGTGGGGATGGTCAACGATCACACCGTGGGCTGCTTCCGGTATAAGGAGCTTGCGGGGAGGAAGGGGCGGTGAGACGTACATCCAGACCTGTCGGCCGGGCGAACGTTTCGATACGGGCGTTCAGGTCGGTCTTCGATTCCTCGTTTTCGGGACACCTGTTCAACGACCGGCTTGTTCGATGCCGGTCGGCTGTGCTGAGCGCCGGGGGCTTTGTGTTTCGCCGTGCTCTCTATCGTCTCCCGACGTCCGTGTCCTGGGCGTTTCCCTGCCTTATCGCTCCGTTACCGGTATACTGTATGTTTGGTCTACATATCTTATACGTATAGTCTACGTATAGTGTAGATATAGTTTACCTATCCTATCGCCGTACGTCACTTATAGATCCGACATACTGTACATATAGTGAGCCGGGGGATTTTAAGCCGTGCGCTCCCCGGGCCAGGCTTCATACCGGAAAGTTGCTTTATTCACACGATACAACGACAGCCGATACTGAAAGTAAGCATGTGCATCGCACACATCACGGAGTTCTCCTGAAATCAATCTTCTCCCGCAATGAATCGGCCAGATTCTTCACGTCCCCGGCTTTCCCGGCGAGTTCATCGGATCCCTCGTTGTACGACTGGTTAATGGAATTGAACATCATGACCGATTTTACGATCTCGTCGATGACGGATGCCTGATCCTGTACGGATTTCTTTATCTCCTCGGAAACGCTCAGTATCCGCTCGGTGTCGCCTTTAACGCCCCTGTTGATATCCCCCTGAATCACCATATGATCGTATATGTCGTCGATTATGCCGATGATGCCATTTACCTTGTCCAGCAGCAGCGCGTTAGACCGGGAAGAGCTGTCGATGCTCATGATGCCCTGGTTTACCTCCTCGGAGCTTTTCATTATGAGATCGTCGATCTCCCCGAGGCTGATTTTAGTCTTGCCGGACAGCGCCGATATCTGCGTGGCCACAACGGAAAACGCTTTGCCCGTCTCGCCGGCGCGAGCGGCCTCGATGGTCGCATTGAGTGAAAGGAGGTTTATCTGCTCCGATATCTGTTGCAGTATCTCCATGATTACCGTCATCTGACCCGAGCTGTTCTTTATCCGGTTAACGCTTTCCCGCATCAACAGGTTGTAATGCCTCTCTTCACCTATTGACGCGACCACATCCATGGAATCGGATTTCATGTGCTCTATTTTCCCGCTCATTACCACGATGGAATCCGACAGGTCGGCGATCTGTTTCATGAGAATGCCGGTTTTCTCATTCTGGGATTCCACATTACCGGTGATCATCTCCATGCTGCCGGTCATCTGCTCGGCCGACGCGGAGACTTCCTCGATAAAGCCGGCCTGGGTCATGGAATTTTCGGAGAACTCCCCGGCTTTTGACAGCAGTTCCGCCGAGTGAGAGGAGAGTGATTGCGAGGTGCTGTCGATCGAGTCGATCAGCTTGAGGATCAGCGAATACTGCTCTTCGTTCCTCATGAGCTCCTTCTCCAGTTCTTTGAAGGCGCGTGATTTTATCGCGATAATCAATATACCGATGAGGCATAGCACCGCCACGGCCACACTGCTCTCAACGGTTGTCTTGTTCAGCACATTGTAGAACTCACCGGCGGCATGCGGGACCGCAAGGAAATAGAAGACCCAGTTAAAGCCGATGGTTAACAGGCCCGTGGCGAGGACCACCGGCCTGTTACTGAAAAGCGCCGCCGACACTATGACGCAGAAGAGATTATAGAGAGTCGATGGATGATGAGTGTACACATAGTTATCCACCCACACCTTCGATATGTAGTCCATCCCCGCGAGAAGCGTCACGGCGATGATGAAGACGGTGACGGCGATTCCGTAATATCCCCGCTTCAGGAGGATAAAACAGGTTACGGATATCCCCATTATAAGCAGGAAAACCGGATTCACCCGATGTTCGATCACAAGGGTTGTGGCAAGCAGCATCACCACGATCAGAATCGACAGTGGGAGGAGAAACATGAAGATACGGGCCTTCGTCCGGATCGTGTACGAAGAATGTTCATACCTGCTCAGTATATCTAGCACTGTATCCCCCGGTTTTTTCCGTGTACCTACAGTGTTATCTGAACTTCGATTCCATTGCAAATGGTGATCCGCTTCCCTTTTAAATTCATTTGTCCACCGGTGTGGTATCTATCAGGATTGTTCATCGCTTCCGCTACGGCTTTCTTCACACTGTCGAACGCCGGATAATTTTCAGGGGAGAGGACTCTCCGGGCCTTCCAGCTTTTTGAGGGATATACCGTCGTCATTTCCCCGTCGAAGGGGATGATAACGTTTTGAGATGACATCTCTCACCCCCCCCTGTTATTCTTCCCCGGCGGAAATTCATTCTTCTCTGAATGCGCCTTTCAGCCGGTCGGCCGCCATGGCGATTGCCTCGCCTGATTGCGGCAAAAGACCTCCCATGTTGAGGAACCCGTGGACCATACCCCGGAACCGATGCTTGAAGACCGGAATGCCCGCACGCTCGAGCCGTCCCGCATAGGCCTCCCCCTCGTCGCGTAGTACATCGAATTCCGCCGTCAGCACCACGGCCGGTGGGACCCCGTTGACATCCCGCGCGAGCAGGGGGGAAACCCGGGGATCGCACCGGTCGTTCCGATCCGGTACATACAGGGCGATGAACGTTTCCATATCCCTTTTCGTGAGGTAGTATCCGGAGGCGAATTTTTCATAGGACCGGGAGTTCGTCGAGCCGACGTTCGTAACGGGATACGCGAGAACCTGGCATGCGAGGGACGGCCCCTTCCTGTCGCGCGCCATGAGCGTCACCGCCGCCGCCAGGTTTCCTCCGGCGCTGTCTCCCATCACCGCCATACGACTTCCATCGCCTCCGAAGGAGGAGGCGTTCTCATGCACCCAGAGGAGCCCGGCGTAGGCATCCTCGGCGGCCGCGGGAAAAGTATGCTCCGGTGCAAGCCGGTACCCGACGGATACCACGACGGCATCCGCCTGTTTTGCCAGAGAGCGGCAAATGCCATCGTGGGTGTCGATACTTCCCATGAACCATCCACCGCCATGGTAGTAGACCACCACCGGCACGGTCCCGGCCTTGCGCGGTATATATATGCGCAGCGGTATGGTTCCATTCTTTACCTGAATACTCTCGCCGATTTCCTTCCAGGCCGGATCGACGTTGCTTCGCAGCAGCTTCGACGAGTCCCCGGTCCTTCTGCTCTCCGCGAGGGTTTTTCCTTCTTTGAAGAGCTGGATATCGACGGCCTTCATGAGTGTCAGCAGAAGGGCCACCCGGGTATCCAGCCGCCCGTGGGGGGTATACGTGAGGTTATGCAGCACCACGGCCGCGACAAGAACGAGCGAGGCCACAACGGCGACGGCAATTGTCAATTTTTTATGTTTCATCGAGATTTCCCCTTACGCGTTTTCTCCTCTGTGTGTTGCCACATCCGATTGACGAGTGCTTCCACTCGTGGCACGGAAAACATCCCTCCCGACCGAAAGCGCATCGTTACGAGTGCGAGGCAGAAAGCATGTGACAGTCGCCTGATGATGGAGTACGGTTCTTTTTCTCATCGCCCCTCGCAGTATCGCGGATTAACGTTATCGCGGGTAAGACTTCAGGCGCCGGTAACCGCGAAGAATCACACCCGGCGCGACGTCCTACTCCATCTCCAGGTTCGTGCAGCAGGCCTTCTCCATGTCCCGCGGATAGTGTTTGGAGGCGATCCAGAAAAATACTCCGGCAAAAAGCCCGCCGCACGAGGCAATGATGAGCGCGATTTTCAGGCCGTAGACACCGCCGCCCAGCCAGTCCGAAATGGTCCCCACGATCACCGGGCCCCATCCGCCGCCGAAAAGGTACTGGGTGAGAACCGCCATCCCCCAGGAGCTGCTTTTCATTCCCGGCGTCACGACGTCCTGTGTCACCGCGCCCAGCGCCGGGACACTCATGACGGCGAGTATTCCATAAAGGATTCCCATGACATAGCCGATGCCGCGCAGCTCGAGAGCGAATGCCGCGATCAGAAACGCCGATGAAAGCGTGATGACGATGGCCGGCAACAGCATCCTGGCCCGATTGTTCCGCTTCTGCCACAGATCGGCGAGGACACCCCCCAGGATCGCCCCGATAATGGCCATCAGTCCGATAATGCCCACGATGACACCGGCGCGGTCCTCATGGACGTTATGTGAACGCATCACAAAGGCCGGTGCCCACACCAGGAACGAGATGACCATTACATGCATAATCCCGTAGCCGATGTAGAACCATCGGAGCGTGGGGATCCTGAAGAGCGTGAAGGGAGAGCTGATAATTTTTTTCCGCCTCCCTGATTCATCCACCTCGACAGTCGTTTTGTAGTCTTTCAGTAACAGGGCCGCGGCCCCCAGGAAAAAGCCCGGCACGGCGAAGAAATAGAACGGGGTCCGCCATCCCCCGTAATGAACGGAGATGTATCCCCCCAGTACCACGCCGATGCAGCTCCCCAGCGGTATCGCCAGGTTGAAGACGCTCAGCACCCTGCTCCGCACGCGTTCGGGATATGCGGCGGTGATCATGGCGGTCCCCACGGAACTGAAGCCGGCCTCGCCCACGCCGACAACAATCCTGGGAAAGAGCACACCCAGGAAGCTTCTTCCCAGTCCGGTAATATAGGTGAAGGAACTCCACAGTGCCGCCATTATGCCCAGGGACTTGCGCCGACTCCAGCGGTCCGCAAGAAAGGCGACGGGGAGCGAAAACGCCGCGATACTCATGAGAAAGAGCGTCTGGATCAATCCTATCTGGGAATCCGTAAGGTGCAGGTCAGTCTTCATCACCTCCTGAACGGAGGAGAGCACCTGGCGATCCATATAGTTCAGCATGTAGAGAAGCGTGCACAGGACAAGTATGAAGTGCGATTTCAGGCCTCCGGATGAGAAGGCCTTCTCTTTTTCCTGCCCGGGTTTGTTCATTTCCTCATTCCTCCATCTGTGTATTGCGTGCAATCAGGACCTCAGGATAATTCCAGCTCCTTGAGCTTCATCGCCACCGCCTCGCTCTCTTCGGCCGTTATCTGCGGAAGGGGGCTGCGCACCGTCGCGGTAATGGGGTGCCCCAACCGACGAAGCGTTTCTTTTATCACCGCCTGCCGCGAACGGTTTCTCCCCTTCGTTGAAAAAGGGAGGCGGCTGATAACGGTGAAACCGAGTTTCTGCA
>JAGODF010000255.1 GCA_017998375.1 Spirochaetota bacterium | reverse complement strand
ATAGCGCGATCGCATCCATCTTGAATTGCCTGTCATATCTTCTTCTTGTACTCATTCCGACCTCCGTTAAGCTTAGTATCGTACTTTGTGCTTAACTTCGTGTCCGGTTTTTCGGGTCAACCCCAGGGACCGCGGAGAAAGGCAACGGCAGAACGGCAACCACGGAGGCGCGGAGGGATGTTGGTGAATGGTGAATGGTGAGTTGTGAAGGGTACGGCATGGGATCACGCGGAGACGCGGAGGTCGCTGAGAAAGACAACGGCAGAACGCCAACCACGGAGGCGCGGAGGGAAAAAGCAACGACAATGTTCCAAGCGGGGATCGCGGAGGATTGTACCTCTAATTACGGCTGGATGGAGCGGGCGCAGCGGAGGTATCGAGGAATTGAACCTCCAATAGCGCTATACACTTTATCTTTTGGGTATAATTTGAATGCATATACAAAATTTACATTTTCCATCGTAGAAGACCACCAATACTGACCCTTCAATGTACTATAATTTCGAAACCAGTCATATGCAACATCCGTGTATGCAAGTGTATCCAATTCAGCTAACGTCGGCAAGCGCCAATCAGTATACCCTCCTGTAATCGAAGAATTGCAATATTCAACAGCAGAGTTATCAACATCATAATTATATGCAATCTGAAGTGCATTATCTCCACTACAATCCGCCCCTGTTTCCCCATATGCGCATTTTTGCCACATAATACCGTTCTTTGTTATATCGGTTACAACCAGATTATCATTATCAACAGTATATTCTGGTTTCACATATACCGGTGCTGCCTCCTCGCTGAGTTCTATCTCCTCAAGGGTATCGCAGGCCGGCGCCATCAGGAGCGCCAGGAGTATGAGCAAAGTTGTGATGGATTTCAGTTGTATCATACCACACCGATTATACATTTCTTTCAATGGATTCCCGCCAGAGTTTATCCCGAGCATTGTCAAGTGGCGGGAATGACAGCTGACTGAACCAATTCCTCATTTAATATACCGCCAGCCGCCCGCTTGGGGCAACAAATATCATCCCCCTTTCCCTCCACCTGCATGCCAACAGCCTTCAATTCTTCTGTCCTTCTCTCCGCGTTCTCCGCGTCTCCGCGTGATCCTATATCACCCCTCACCACTCACTTTTCACCTGTATCCCTCCGTGCCTCTGTGTCTCTGTGGTTGCCTTTAGTTTTTATCTCCCATCAGCAATCATCCACAGTTTCCCGTTGTCTCAGAACCGGTAGCTGAACGCGAGCTCCGTGGCGCGCGGCGATATCTTGAAGTCGAAGCTCATGCGCTGGATCGTATCGGCCTCCTTTTCCAGGTCGCGGATCGTCGCCCGGTTGAACCAGTCGCTCACCAGGAAAATGATGGAGGCCACTGCCAGGGTGCCGCCGGCCGCGTAGGCATAAATGGAGTACTTCCGGTACGTGTCGTAATCATCCTGGACGCTGTCCATCTTCCGCTGGTAGGAATCCGCCGCCTGTACCTTCCAGGAAGAAAGCGGGATGGAGCGCCACTCGCTTGCCAAGTCCTCGTATTCGGCTTTCGCGTCCAGGCTTTTATAGGTATAATAGCCTCCGGTCCCGAAACACGCCAGCGCGGCCGCGCCCAGGACGTACCCCGGAATGGAGAAGTTCACCCTGCGCCGCTTGGAAAGCTCATCGCTCACGGAATCCATCCGCGCCCGGAGCCCTCCGCCGGAAAGAGCCGTCAGGTTCTCGTCCCAGTCGACCACGTTGATCTCCACGCGTCGGCTGAGCTGCGCGGCAAGGTTCTGGTCGGCAGCGATCACCTTCTTCTCTCCGCCGTACGCCTTCACCTCGAGGCGGCGCGGGTTGATATTGCTCTCCAGGAGGTAATCCATGATGGCCGCGACGCGGAGCTTGGATATGCGCTCCACGCGCTTCTGGGTACCCAGGCCGCTGGAGTGCCCGCTTATCTCGAACTTGATGTGCGGGTTGTCATGGAGGATGCGCACGAGCTCCTTGAGCTTCCCCTTTTCCCTGTTGGGGATGTCCGCGCTCGCCGAGTCAAAATTCACGATGTACTGCATCTTCATCCCGCGGTAGACCTTGGGCAGGTTGAAATCGACACTCTCGATGGAGCGCCCCCTTCCCTTTTCCACGTACTCGGTGTGGAGAAGGTATCCCGGCGAGGCCGGTATAAGGATGAAGTCCCTGTCATTGGGAAGGGCCATGGAATAGTGACCGTCGGCGAGGCTTTCCACGACTCCGTAGGTCCCCTCGTTGGTGTCGATCTTGATGGGGACGGCCTTGTCCGCGCGCTTCCTGTCCAGCGTGATCTTCCCGTGGATGAAGCGCATGGAGGGCGCCTTGACGGAATAGAGCACCGGCATGCGGATGACGCGCCCTCGCGCCGCCTGGTAGATGGAACCGCCGCCGAGATCAAGGGAAATGGGCAGCGACTGGTCGAAGATGTCGTTGATGGGGAGCCCCAGGTTTACCGGCCTGGTTCCCGCCGACAGCCTCACGCCGAAGATGTCCAAGCCGCCGAAGCCGTTGCGCCCGCCGGAGGAATAGTAGAGCGTATCGGAGTCGGCGTGGAGCCAGGGATTGATCTCGTCATCGCCGGTGTTTATCATGGACCCCGCGTTTACGGGGGCCGACCACGCGCCGCGGGAATAGGAGCAGAAGTAGATATCGAACCCGCCTCGTGACGAGCTCCGGTCGGACGCGAAGAGGAACGTCTGGCCGTCCATGCTCAGGTAGGGGGTGATATTATTCGCGGACGCGGCTATTTTCTTTTCCAGGTCTGCGGCCATGGCGGGCTGTGTTTCAGAGAAGACCCTGATGACATAGCGCCCGTCGGTCTTCACCGCCACCGCGGCCATCTCCGGCGCGTACGACGCCGACATGCCGAAGGTCCGCCCCGCTCCGGGCCGCCCCGCCACGGTCCTCGCGCCGCCCCGGGTATCCTGCCGATAGAGGACGCCGCCGGCTGCGTACACGAAAAGGTTCCTGTCCGGAAGGTAGGCTGCGTCCGCTGCGTCGGCGGGGACCGCAAGTGATGCCGCGTAGTTCCTGCCGTGGGAGCGGACTATCGCCCTTACGTCCTTCTCCGCCTTGCGGAAGCGCTCCGCCTGTTCCTTGGCCGCCGCGTCACCTTTCCTGAGGGCCCCCAGGGACTTGAGCGCGCCGCGGTAGTTGTGCTCCATGGCGTCCAGGAGCGAGGACATGAGGATGATTTCGCGCGCCTGGCCGTAGGATTTCCTGGCGCGCTCAAGCGAGCTCCGCGCCGCTCCGACGTTGTTCGACAGGAGCGCGCGCTTCACGTCGGCCAGGAGGTCCTTGCCGGGATACAGTGCTCCCGCGCTGTCGCGTGAGCGCTCCAGCGATTCAAGCGACGCCTCCTCCGCGACCGCGGCCGAGAACGCCACGCCCGCGGCGAGGGCGATAGCGACACACGCCATGATGGAATATCTGCGAATCAACAATGCACCCTTTTCATAATTATACACAGCGGTAACGAATTGCGCGGCACCGGTTACGATGATGAGCATACACCCGATCACGCGCGCAGAAAGGCAATCTGCACTTGCGGTGTATGTTCATATCACACATGAAAAATATCAAGAAAAAAACGGGAATGTCAACTCACCCGGTGTTCACGCGGGAATTGCGGAGCCCTCACCGGACCACCCGTATCATCAGCGTGACGCCGAAGTGCTTCAGGAATGGAAGCTTCGAGTTCGCGACGCGCTCTATCCTGTCGGAGAGCCGGCGCAGCGGCGCGTGGAGGCAGCGGGGCACGAGGATGATGTGCCAGGTGCGGCGCGTGTGGAAATTCCAGGGCGGGCGGAACTCGTGGGCCGTGATCTCGCATGTGGAGAAGAACCCGCGGCAGATCTTCCGTATCTCGCCGATCCGGTAGAAGCGCATGCGGATGGGATCGTTCACCCTGAAGACGTGGATGCTGACAAACTGGAGGAACGCGAAGAGCAGGTTCTCCGGCGCGAAGCGCGACGGGACGCGGATGTACGCCTCGCCGCCGGGCTTGAGAACGCGTCGCACCTCGCGGAAGACCTCGCGGCCGTTCTCCTTGGAAAGGTGTTGGAGCACCAGGAGCGAGTAGACCATGTCGAAGCTTTCGTCGGCGAAGGGAAGCCGCGTGGCGTCCCCCCGGAGGAGCGGGGGCCTGTGGCCGTGCTTTTTCAGATGGGCGCGGGTCGCTCGGAGCATGGAGTGCGAGATGTCCAGGCCCGTGGCGCGGGCGCCCCGGTCCATCACGGGCTTCAGCACCCTGCCCCAGCCGCAGCCCAGGTCGAGCACGCGCGACTTTTCCTTCACGGGAAAGGGCGGCGGCGCGTCCAGGAGGTTGCCGTAATAGTCCTTGAGCACCGCCTCGAGACCCAGGGTGATGAACGGCGCGTCCCTCTCGGCCCCGTCGTCCCAGACATCGATGAACTCGCGGCGGAATTTCTCGTCCCGTTCCTTCATATATCCTCCCGTCACTCCGCCACGGTCACGTCCGCGCCTGCGGGCGGTGCGCCGTTTTTTTTCTTCCGCGCCGGGCGCTTTCCGTCGCGCGCCGCGGCGTCGCTTTTCTTCGGGTCGACGCCTGCGGCGACCTTCGTGCCGCTCACGGCGAGGGTGCGGTACACGACATCGTAGTTGTTCGACGCGTTCCAGAAGAGATAGCCCAGGGCGCCAGAATCGTCGCTGGCCCTCACCTGCTCCTTTATGTAGCGCTCGTCGTAGGAGGAGACGCGCCAGCGGAAGGCCTGGAGCCAGGGCCGGATGGCCGTGCCGCCCGCGAGGGCGGCGACCTTTTTGCAGCCGTTGAAAATAAAATGGTACGGGTTATCGCCCGGCCGGGCGAAGCCGTCGAAATCGTCCTCGAAATGCGACGGATAGAGCATGGGCGATATCACGTCGCAGTGCTTCGCCAGGAGCTCGATCCGCTGCCCGGTGTGCCTGATATCGACCTCCTTCCCCCAGGCCACGATGCCGAAGATGTCGATGGACAGGCGGACGTTCTTCGCCGCGATGCGCTCGTGCGCCCTCTTGAGGAAATCGGTGATGGCCTGTTCGTTGGTCATCCTCCCCCGGTGGTGGGCGAGGGCCGCGCGCGACAGGCTCCCGTTGGTGGGAAAGCGGATGTAGTCGAACTGGATCTCGTCGACGCCCTTGCCTGCGAGCTCCTCCGCCAGGCCGATGCAGTAGTCCTGGACGTCGCGGTTGGTGGGGTCCACCCAGAGCTCGCCGGAGTCGGCCTCCCAGAGCCTGCCGTCGTGGGTGCGGATGGCGAGCTCGCGCGCCCTCTTGTGCAGGAGATGGTCCCGGAACAGGGCGATGCGCACCACGGTGTAGATGTTCCTCTCTTTAAGGAAGCGGATCAGGTGGTCGATGTTGCCGATGGGCGCCTTGTCGTGGGTGTCATACTTCACTGCCAGGGGGACCTCGCTCCGGTAGTTCACCGTGCCGGTGATGTCCTTGGCGTCGAAGACCACGGTGTTGATCCCGGCCTTCCGGTACTTTTCGATGACGGGGAAGATCGAATCCCTGCCGATGCTATGTCCCGTGAAGTAGATGCCCTTCGCGCGGATGAGCGTGGGCATGCGCGCGTTGCGCTGTTCCTTCACGTACGGCGGCAGGGACGCCGGTATGAAGAGGGCCGCACCCTTCGTGACGGCGCCGTCCTTCACCCCGTTCACCGACTTCAGGGCCTCGCGGAACCTGTCGTGGGAGTAGAACATGGTGTGCCCAATCGCCTCCCGGGCGACGGCTCCCAGCGTCGTGTCACGCGGCGCCACGTAGAATAGGAACCTCCCGGAGTGGACGAAACCCGCGCCCGCCTTCTCGTAGCGGTGGCGCGCCCGCGCCGCGGGAAGGCGGCCCTCGTCGCCGCGCAAGGGCCGCACCGCGGCGGCCAGCGCACCGCGCAGGGTGTCCGCACAGCGGTAGACCGTGTGCAGGTGGAAGGTGCGCACGTACAGCGTCGCCCCGGACACCGTGAGGAACGCACCCAGGTCCACAGAGCCGGCGACGCCCGAAGGGGCGCCGGTGTGGTACATCGTGAAGGCCACCATCCGAAGGTTCTCCGGAGCCTCCAGAGGGGGATT
>JAGODF010000254.1 GCA_017998375.1 Spirochaetota bacterium | reverse complement strand
TTTCCATGTATTTCTTTTCGTTATCGTCGAGGCGGATCATGTCTTCCAGCTGGTGGAGCCGATGATTTACCAGTTCGAGATTTGATATGGCATCCTGGAGTGTGATATCGTCCATTCATGTCTCCTTACACGAAGTGAGGAAAACTACTTTAAAATGTGTGTCCCATGTTCCGTGGAAAAAGTCAACAATTATATCGTTGACGTGCGGCTGGCTGGCTGATAAAACCTGATGGAGCCGCGCAGTGTGCCGAAGCCCGCGTGCTGCGGGATACCCGCCTGTCCGCGCACCGAAGGCCATGCAAGGGGGGTACTATGAGTTTCTCAAAAAGAAAAGCAATCGTTGCATGTGTCATCTCCTCGGTGATACTGGCGCTGGCCAACTGCTCGGCGAAACTTCTCACCCGCTTTGATTACGAGGATTCCCTGCACCATCACCGTCGGGGTGAAGCGGAGAAGGCGTTGCGCGCCTTTCCCAAAGGGGAAAGCGGCGGCTTCATCACCACCATGGAAAAAACGCACCTCCGCATACTGGGCGGTTCTCCAGAGATTGGCGCCCTGGAGCGCTACGCGAAAAAGGTTGATGACCGAGTGCGCTTCAAGGTGTCGCGGGACATCAAGGGATTTTTCTACATGGAAACGCGCGAGGGCTACTACGCCTCCGAGCACGAGGTGATCTGGATGCACATGCTCCTGGGCCTGGGCAATCTCATGAGGGGCGACAGGGAGAGGGCCGGCGTGGAGCTGAAAAAGAGCGCAAACCTCCTGTCGACACCCTGGAGCGATGAGGGCCATTTCGACGATCCCTTTCTCCGCATCATGGCGGCGGGGTTCTGGACCATGCTTGGCCAGTGGGACGAGGCGCGCGTCGATTTCAGGCGCACGGCCATGATGGAGCCCCGGCTTGCCTGGGCAAAGTCCCTTGCCGCAAGGGACGTGCCTCCGAAGGAACTGGTGCTCCTTCTCGGCGGCCCCGGCCCGGAGCCCCGGTGGAGTCCGGGCCTGAACGCTAATCCGTTCCGCGGTTTCCGCGGCATCGTGTTCGACGCGCGAGGCAGGAAGAGCGCACTGACGGCGCGGGATGATAAGGGCCGCGTTCTGCAAATGAATATCACCCCCGATTCATCGAACTGGTACCGGCGGCACTTCATCCGCGACAACGAAATCAGCGATCTGCTGAAAGACTCAAACTACGCGCTCCGGATGACTGCTTCCGGTGTAGCGGCCGCCGGAGGAATCGCAGCGGGCGTCGGCATCGGCACCGCGATTTTCGCCGGCGGAGTCGGCCTTGGCGCGGGCGTTATCTGGCTTGCCGCGTATATCAACAGCGGGGAGGCGGTCATACTCGGATTGACCATCATGGCGGGCAGCGCCTACTACGGTTTCACCGCGGGAAGCAGGGTGGTGCGGGAGTCGAGCGATAGGGCGAAGAAGGTGATCGACGATTCCGAGACCTACCGCTTCGTGCGCTATCTGCCGGAGTACGCGTGGGTTGCCTGGAGCGACACGCCCTTGGCCTGGCCACTGTCCTGTTCCGTGGGAAGAAACCGCGTTCTGGAAATTTCGAGGGAAGGCCCCGGCGTCATCCGCGTGAACGGCGTCTCGCTTGCCTACTATCCGGATGTCGCCGACTGAGATTGATTCACCGCGCCGCAGTCGCGCACGTCGCCGCGCAGGAGCTCCACCGCGTGGGGAATCGCCTTTTCGATGACCGAGAGGTTCTCGCGAACGGCCTTCGGGCTCCCGGGGAGGTTGATGATGAGGCATCGCCCGCGGATTCCCGAAACCGCGCGGGAGAGCATGGCGTGCGGGGTGATATCCATTGACGCGCGCCGCATCGCCTCAGCGAAGCCGGGCGCGGGGCGGTCGATGACGGACGCCGTCGCCTCTGGAGTCACGTCGCGCGGGGCGAAGCCGGTGCCGCCGGTGGTGAGAATGAGTTCAATCCCGGAACCCGTGAGCTCCACGAGTTTGCGCTGTATCGCATCAAAATCGTCGGGGATAATATCCGCCCGCTCCACGCGGTATCCCTTCGCCTCTGCCCATTTCCGTATCTCCGGGCCTGACAGGTCCTCGCGCTCGCCGCGCGACGACCTGTCGCTCATCGTGATGATTCCCACTCGTATCATCCGCCACCTCTAATCAATTTCTATGCTTTCCACGGTGAATTCCCGCCCGGACAGCAGTTCCACGTCGGAGGCCGAGCATTTGGGGCAGGTGAACTGCCATTTTTCCTTGTCCAGCGTGAATTCGAAGGAACAGCCCTTGCATCTGAGAACGGCGGGAACGCGGTTTACGACTATCAGCGCCTTGTCCGCGAGGGTGTCCTTGCTCACGAAGTCGAAGTAGGTCTGCATCCATTCGGGGATCAGGTCCGAGAGGTCGCCCACCAGCAGGTTGATTTTCGAGACGCGCGTGGCACCGTGGCGACCCGCGAAGTCCAGGACGATGTCCAGGATGTTGCTCATGATCGAAAGTTCGTGCACGTGCGGTGCCTCCGTTCAGGGTGATGGCGCTTGCGCCTTGAAGACGAGAAACATGTCTATCGAGCCGTCGGCCCCGTCGTCGAAGACGGCGATACCGGCTTTTCGGATGATGTATGCTTTGTGCGTGCCCTTCTCGGCGACGGCCATGCCGTCGTTTCCGTAGCCCAGGATGAAGCGCTCCACTCCCCGGGAAAGGTCGGCGGGCAGGTCCGTGACCCTGCCGCCGGAAAAGCCCGCGATGGCAGATACCTTTCCTCCATGGATGAAGACCACGCATTTTTTCGACTGATAATAGTATACCAGGTCGTAGGGGATTTTCAGGTCCACGCGCATGGAGTACACGTTTTCAAACAGGTCGCCCGCCCTGTCGAAGCGGGCGATCCTTTCCGGTGTTCCGAGCGTTCCGATCACCGTGTCCGCCCCGTCGGCGAGGAGGAGTTTCTCCGCGCCTTTTCCCGGCACCACCAGCGTTTCGTCGTCGCGCAGGCGGGAGGAGATGTCCTGGGCCTGCGCGGTGAAGGCGCACAGCGCGATGAGCGCAATTGCGAATTTGTACCTGGTTGCGCGTAGCATCATCCAGTTCTCCGTCTGAACGCGGTGGGTGACAGACAGAGTACAATGGCGGTGTTATTATTTCAAGGAAAATGCGGGTTATCCACCGTCCGCCGGGAAAGATCAACGGCGGAAGCGGATACATCCGTTGCCTGTGGCATCCCGCACCCGCAACGGATTCCCGTACCGTGATGCGCCTACCACTTCACGGTGTAAGTGCAGGAGTTGGCCCCCTTCTTCCTGGTGGGTTGCGACTCGTCAAGCCTGACGATGACAACTCCCGCCCCGGCTGGTTTGAATTTCTGGGCCATGGCCTCGATGATGCCACGGTCGAAATCGCTCGGGTATGGATTCTCGCACACCATGCGGATCTCCCGATCGCCCGCCCTGTGGAATTTGTAATGCCCAATTCCTTCGAGCATCTTCCCGGTGGCCGGATCGAACATGATCTGGCCGTTGACGCGGTGGTTCATGTGATACGCCACATCGATGGCGGCGAGCGCCTTGTCCATGGTGTTGATCTCCGGGGGGAACTGGGCGTTTTCGGGAATTTTCTTCCCGATATTGAACAGCGTGAAGTCGCCCGTCGCCTGGGCGATGGCCTTGAACGCGTTCAGCCAGGACTGCTGCGGATACCATTTTCCCGGTTCCGGGTTCTGGATGCCGTTGTCCCCGAGAAACTTGTATGCGCGATCTTTGAAGGCGCCCATCCCGTCCACAATGGAGAGCACCGTTTCACCGTTAACTTCAACCTTCGGATCAAAAGCTACAAACTGAGCCATGATAGACCTCCTTAATAGTGCTTTCATGCATGGGGATTGAATGTCCCGTTCCCACTCCAGGCAGTGTATCGCGCTGCATGTCAGGAAAGGTACTGTATCCTGTCCCTGAGGGCCTGGGAAATGCTCGCGACTTCCACGGTGTTCGACGCGATTTCCTCGGATCCCATGGCGATGTTCTGCGTCGACTCGTTGATCAGGGAAATCGATTTCACCATCTCGGCGATGGCGGTCTGCTGTTCCTGCGTGGAGTTCCGTATCTCACCCGAGCTTACCTTGATTTCATCCGCCTCGTTCGTGAGGAGACTGTTGATCCGGTACTGTTTTTGCATGTCGCCGGAGATAGTGCCGATCATGTCGCGGACCTCGTTGATGCCCACGGCGATCGCCTTTATCATCCCCACCGTCGCCATCACGTACGACTGTCCCTTCTTGATCTCCTCGGTGTTCTTGATAATGAGCGCGTCTATACCCTTTATGCTCACTGCCGTCTGGTCGGCGAGTTTGGAAATTTCGTCGGCCACGACCGCGAACCCCCGCCCCGTGTCGCCGGCCCGTGCGGCCTCGATGGCCGCGTTAAGCGAGAGAAGGTTTATCTTGTCCGATATATCGTTTATAATCTGGACGATGTTCGTCATCTCGACGGAGCTTTCGTAAATGGTGCCCATGCTGGCGCTCATGACCTCCATCGATTGTTCACCTGATTCCGCCCTTGAGGACATGTCCGATATCAGGCTCAGCGCGGACTCTGTCCTGTCGACCGTTTCTCTTGAGATGGTTGAAAGCTCGTGTATTTTCTCCGTCATGCCGGCTAGGTTCTGAAACTGGGCTTCGACGTTGCCCGCCTCGTTCTCCATCCCCGCCGAAATCTCCTCGATTGATGCCGTTATCTGTTCCACAGACGAGGCCGAGTTCTGGGCGCTGTCGGAGAATGTGAGGGTGGTGGCGGTCATCTTTTCCAGGGACATGGCCATCTGCGACGACATTTCGCTGATCTCGCCGGTGAGGTACGTCAGTTTGGAAAAGACATCGTTGAACTGCCTCACTATCAGCCCCGCCTCGTCATTGCTCATTGCCGCGATACGCGTGCTTTCTGCGTCCGGCGAGATCTCCCTCGCCAGAAGGCCGTAGGGCGCGGAGATGCGGCGGGAACATATCGCCACGATGGCGACTGACATGAGTGTCGATAGTGCGAGGGAAAACGCGAATGATGCAACAATGCCCAGGGAATGCAGCTGGATGGAGTGAAGATATAACACGCCGAGGGCGGGGAGCGCATATGCGGCAGAAACAATAGCCCCCAGGATGATGATTTTATATCGCAGTGTCGTAAGCCTTTGTAGCATCTTCATTCTCCGACTGTCTTTTCCCTCAGTACCTTTTGCATTTCGATGCGGCATGCTGCATCGAAATGGTCAATAATATAATATGTTGACTAAATATTAATATCACAAAAATTGTGACTTCCAAAAAAATCTTTGTATTGGCGATAACTATCGCCTCTATGAAATTATAAAACTTCTTTACTTTTTACATAAGATGGGCATTAATTGAGTATAAAAGTGAGTACTCACTCACTTATTGCTGTTTAAGCAGTTAAAAGATACAAAGAAATATAAAAAGATCGGGGATAGTTATCGCCATTTCAAGTGGGGGATAACAATGAGGAGTCGAATATCGACATGCAGTAGTGTGCTCTTGTCCGCGTTTCTGGTGCTCGCAGGCTGCGGCACCATGCTCACCCTGCAGGTGAAGCAGGTGCCGTCAAAAGCCTCGGAGCGCAACACCACGCTCCTTGCCGGGGTGGGTAAGGCCGATATCACCCCACGTCCGGGGTTGCCCCTGGCGGGCCACTCCGTCAACGCCAACTATTCGAAGGGTTTCCGCACGCGCATCTATTCGCGAGTCTTGTATCTCAAGCCGGTGGACGATAAGCCGGTGGCGCTGGTGCAGTGCGATCTTCTCGCGGGCTCCGACATGGTTCAGCGCAGGCTCGCCGAAATGGTTGCCGGCAAAACCGACCTGGACCTGGGCGGTATCATGATGTCGGCCACTCATACGCACGCGGGGCCTGGCAACCTCGCGGGAAGCGAGTTTTACAATATCAACACGTCGAACAAGGGCGGTCTGGACATGAAGTTTTACGATTTCATCACGGGCCAGATCGCCGGCGCTATCATCGAGGCGTACAACGGGAGGCGGCCCGCGAGGATAGCCACGGGAAGCATGGATATCTTCGGCTTCACGAGCAACCGCAGCATTGAGGCGTATCGCGCGAATAACAAG
>JAGODF010000009.1 GCA_017998375.1 Spirochaetota bacterium | reverse complement strand
AAGCCGCGCCCGGTCAGGGCGCAGCGGTGCCGCGAGTCTCCCGGCCGGTAGTGCTCGCAGGAGGCGCACATGCGCGCCACGCTCACCACGCCCTCCTCGAAAAGCCGCTCTATCAGCCCCGCGAGAAACTTCGGCGCGGCCTCCTTCTCGGCGGCACTGAAACCGGAGACGGCGTCCACCAGCGCGGCGCGCCAGTCTCCCAGCGCGTCGAGCTTCCTCCTCCCCTTCGCCGTGAGCGACAGGATGGCGGAGCGCCTGTCCTCCTCGTTCGTCTTCCGGGCGATGAGGCCCTTCACCTCCAGGGGCACCAGCGCATCGCTCACGGTGGGCTTCGAAAGATCGAACTCCCGGGCCAGCGCGCTCACGGTCCTCTGTTCCGCCGGGAACCGGTCCAGGTGGAGGAGAAACTGTATCTGGATGGGAGAGAGCTTCTCCCGGGTGGAGACCTCCCAGATGAGGCTCCGCTGGGCCTGGTGTATCTTCTCCAAGGCCGAGGCGATCCGCTCGTCCACGTCGTTCACTCTGTCCACCTTTCCCCCGCCCCCGGCTCCGCGCGACAACTCACGCGCGGGTGCCGCCACCATATAATTAGGATTGCTAACAATATATCCCCGCCCGGGCGGAAAAATCAAGAAAAATTATTTACCCGGCGCGGCCTCCCATGATACTGTCCCCGCCATGGCAATGCTCACCATGATGACATTCAACGCCTGGTCCGGCCTCACCTACCGGGGCGCGCTCCGAATGGAATACTTCGAATCCGCGGCCGACCGCCGCGCGCGATTCCTCGCCCTCGCCGCGGAGATACGCCGCGCGTCGCCCGACATCCTGGGTCTGAGCGAGGCGAATCCGCTGCCTTCGTACGCCCGGGAGCTTTCGGCGCTCACCGGCATGGACGCCGTGCACCGGATGGGGGTCTCGGGCATCAGGCTGGGGCCCGTCGGCATTCCCGCGAACCTGAGGGAGGGCGATATGATGCTTGCCCGCAGGGAACTGGGGCTCCGGCGTATCGGACGCGCCTGGCTCGGCGGCGCGGGCTGGGTGCGGAACGGGTGGTCGTTCCACACCGGCGACGTCACCCAGGCGCTCCTCTGCTCGGTTACCGTCGCCGGTGGTGAGTTCTTCATCGCACAGGTCCACCTCCGCCACGCGCCGCCGATGACCGATGCCACCTTCGCCGCGCTGGATTCACTCGCGCGACGATACGCCTACTCCCCCCGTCAACACCGGGCCGCGCTGGAAACGCTCCGCGCCGATACCCGCCGCAAGGAAGAGGAAGTGCTCCGCCTGCGGAACTTCCTTGCCCGCGCCGTGCCGGAGGGAGCTCTCCTCATCCTCATGGGCGACTTCAACGCGGAACCGTCGTGGCCCTGCATGGCGCCGCTTTTCGACGCGGGCTACCGCGTCATCGCCCCGGCGGCCGGGACGAACACCTGGGACGGCGGGCGCAATGAGATCATACGCCGGTATTATTCGGAGGAGGCGGCAGCACGCCACGCTTCCCTGTACCGGCACCTCCTCGCCGTCTTCGACACGGAGAGCAGGATGATAGACTTCATCCTGGCGGCGCCCACCCTCACACCGGAGCGGGCGGTTTCATCCGGCCCGTGCCTCACGGGAGACGGCGGCGTGGCGCTCTCCGACCATTACGGGGTAACGGCAACCATCGCGGTGTGACGCGGCGATTTTTTCGCTTGCGGAATATATCATCTCCCTTTACCTTTCCATAATCCCTACTGCCAGGAGCGCTTCCATGACCATCGCCGCCATGATCCTCACCGTGATGGGCCTCTGCCTGTTCGAGACCGTCAGCAGCGTGGACAACGCCATCATCAACGCCGAGGTGCTTTCCACAATGAGCGCGAGGGCCCGGCGTTGGTTCCTCATCTGGGGTATCGTCATCGCGGTGTTCCTGGTCCGCGGGCTCCTGCCGTGGTTCATCGTCTGGGCGGCGACGCCGGGCCTGGGGCCCATCGAAGCCCTCACCGCCACCTTCTCCAGCGATCCCCGCGTCACCGCCGCCATCCAGCAGTCGGCGCCAATGCTGCTCATCGCAGGCGGCGTGTTCCTGGTGTTCCTCTTCCTGCACTGGCTCTTCATCGAGCACAAGAACTTCGGCATCTTCATCGAGCCGTTCTTCATCAAGAGGGGCGTGTGGTTCTTCGCGCTGGTATCCATCATCCTCGCCGTCATCGTCTGGTACGCGCTGAAGCTCGACAAGATGATGGCCTTCGCGGCGGTGCTCGGTTCCACGGCGTTTTTCATCACCCACGGATTCAAGCAGAACGCCGAGGAAAGCGAGCGCGACCTGCTGAACAAGAAGATGACCGACATCAGCAAGATCCTCTACCTGGAGGTGATCGACATGACCTTCTCCATCGACGGGGTCCTCGGCGCCTTCGCCTTCACCCTCTCGGTGCCGCTCATTCTCCTGGGCAACGGCCTCGGGGCTATCGTGGTGCGGGAGCTCACCATCGGCAACATCGAGCGCGTGAAGAAATACCACTACCTGAAGAACGGCGCCATGTACTCGATACTGGTGCTGGGATGCATCATGCTGGCCGACAGCTTCGGCATGCATATTCCTTCCTGGGTCTCACCGGTCTGCACCTTCATGGTGATAGGATTTTTCTTCTGGAAGTCGGTGCGCCACAACAGGGCAGAGGCGGCCGCGGCGGGGACCGGCGGAAACAAATAAAAAAGGCGGCGAAATGCATCGCCGCCTCCCGTTCCCGCCGCGTTATTGCTTACTCACACATCCTCATCGCCCTTCACCGCGGCGCCCGGCGATCCGGCGCCGTCCTCCCCCTTCAGCTTGAAGGTCTCCAGGTTCCCCGCCAGGCTCTGCGAGCTCAGGTCGATAATCTTCGAGTAGCTGCGCACCATCTCGGCGTTCTCCAGCGTCTTCTGCGAGATCTCGTTGATGGTGTTGATGGTCCTGGTGAGCTCCTCCACCGTCGTTTTCTGTTCCTTGGAAAACGAGTAGATGGTGGAGGAGATTTCGCTCAGCCTGTCGATCTTCGACTTGATGTCGCTGTTCATGGTGCCGAGCTCGCCGGTGAAGTTCATGGTCCCCGTGAGCACGCCGCTTGTCTCCATGATCTTCTCCCGCACCGAGTTGAAGATGCCCGCGGTGTCGCTGATGAAACTGAGCTCCGTGGTGATGCGCGCGGTGTGCTCGGTGATGGTGCTGCGTATCCCCTTCACCAGCTCCGCGGTCTGGTCGGCGAGCTTGTTCACCTCGTCGGCCACCACGGAGAAGCCCTTGCCGGCCTCGCCTGCGCGCGACGCCTCGATGGCGGCGTTGAGGGCCAGCAGGTTGATCTTGTCGGCCACCTCGTCTATCTGGTTGATGGTCCCCTCGAGCTGGCGGAGGTAGTCGGCCATCTCGCCTATCGCCTTCACCGATTTTGTCATGGTCTTCTCGCCCATCTCCACCAGGCCCACGGCGCCCTGGATGCTGTCGGTGAGCTTGCCGATGCGCTGGGAAAGCTGGCCGCTGCTCGCGTTTATCTTCGCGATGTCGTCCTTGATGAGGTCGGACCCTTCCATCTGTGCCTTTATGTCACCCACGCTCGATTCAAATGAGGCCGACATCTCCTCGTAGGCGCTGGCCGCCTCCTCCACTATGGACGCGAGCTCCTGGGCGATCGCGGAAAGCCGCGACGAGGAATCGTTCAGGTCCGCGCTGATGGTCTTCACCTCGACCGAGTTGGACGATATGTTTTCCACCATGCCCCGGAGCGACGCGACCATGTTGTTGAAGGTGTGCGTGATATAACCGATCTCGTCCTCGATTGTGACCGGAATTTCCACGTTGAGGTTCCCGTTGTTCACCTCGCGCACCCCGCGCGAGAGCTCCTTCAGCGGGTTGATGAGCACCCCACGGAAGAAGAGGAGAAAGCCGAAGCGCACCACTACTATGATGATGGCGAGCATGATCACGATCCTGAAGACCGACGGGTGCATGTAGGCGCGGTACTCGTGATACGGGAAGCCGACCTCGTACATCGCGCCGTTGCCCGCGTCGGCCTGCATGAACACGACGATGTGCCCGGTCCCGTCCGCGAGGCTGCGATACAGCCTGGTCCCCGGCTTCTCGAACAGGGCGAGATACTTCATCAGCTCCGCCTTCAGCTCCGCGCCCCCGGCCGTGCTTTCGTTCAAGCGCGCGAGCATCACCTCCCGGAACGGATCGAACGGCGCCTCCGGCTTCGAGAGGAACTTCTCCGCCGCGGCGCGGAAGTTGCCTTCCGGTAGCTGCCGCACCTTGTTGGACTTGTAGTAGATCATGTCACGCAGTGAGTCGAGGTGCGCAACCACCTTGCCGGACGGGTCCGGATCGTCCGGCGGGAGCTTCTCCGCGAAGCGCCTCGCCGCCGCGGCGTATCCCGCGAAACCGGCGGGCGCCGCGGCCAGGATACTCGAGAGCTCCCCGCTGAAATTTTCCCCGTCCAGGCGCCTGATGCGCTCGCGCATCACGGCGTTTTCGAACTCCTGCCTGTACTTCACGAAGTCGACCACTCTCTCACCGGTCCGCAGCGCGAAGCTCCCCGCGGCGGGATCGTATGCCGCCAGGTAGACGGCTTCGTCCTGCAGGATGCCGCTGATGATCGTCATGGACGCCGATTTTCGCCGCGTGTCGTCGTAGGAGTCGTCCCGCTCCCGGAGGATGAAGAAACTCTCAAACTGGAGGAGCACCAGGACGGTCACCAGGCTTATCCCTATGAGCTTTCCCATGAACGAGATGCGCTCGCGCGTGTTGTTCAGGTAGACGACGCCGAACAGGAAGAATCCGAGCACGTTGAAGAGCACCCACGCGTTGTGGAACGCCTCGCGGCTTATCTTGCCGTCGCGACTCAGCGTGTTGGCGATCGAAGGAACTATCGCCGCGAAGATGAAGGTGAGCGTCAGGAGAAAGAGCATCAGCCTGTCCTTTTTCTCCCCCGTTACGATGCGCCACACGCTCAAGACGATGTTGACCAGGATGTAGGCGACTATCACCAGGGCTACCCGCGTGCTCGCGACGTCCGCGTCGAAATCCCAGTAGTGTCCCCGGAAGAGGTACACTATGTCAGAGCGCAGCGACACGGCTATGAACGCGACCGTCACCAGAATTGTGATCCCGTTGAACACCCGCGAGAAAATCTTCGCGGCGCGGGGGTTGCGCTCCGTGGGAAAATAAAAATAGAAGAGGTTGATCTGCGTGATCCCCATGAGGATGGTCGCCACCGTCAGCCAGCGGTGATATGCCGCAAGGGGGTGGTAGATGCTGGATGACACGATGTAACCGACATTGAAAACCGCCATGATCGCGTACGCCAGCCCCAGGTGGAGTGTCGCTTTCGACCTGTTCTTCACGGAAAGCAGGAAGACCGCCATTACCCCGAAGAATACCGAAGCTATGAGCGAGCCTATGCTGAACGCGTTGAGGTAGAGTATGTCCATTATCCTGCCGCCCCTTGGGTATCCTAATATAAATAATATACAGTCATACGCAGTTTTTGTCTAATATATTTTGATTAAATAGGTACGGTATGCGCTATTATTTATATCGGCCGGCACGCGGATAAACTATCATGGAAAGAGCGGAAACGCGATTGACCGATCGCCCTACTCGAACTTCACCAGGACCAGCGTGGAATCGTCCCTGGCGCGCTCTTGGGCCTTGCCGCCGCGCACCAGCTTTTCGACGTGCGCCGCGATCTCCCCGGCGCTTTTATCCGCGTGGAGCCTCATCAGCCCCATGAGCTCCTTCACGTCCATCTGACCCTCTGCCCCTTGCTCGATGAGGCCGTCGGTGTACAGTATGAGGAAATCGCCGGGCGCGTACTCCACCGTCCCCGCGCCGAACATATCACCCTCGAGCACGCCGAGGGGCTTCCCGCTTTTCTTGAGGGTGATACACTCGTCATTCGCCCTCCGGTAGAAGAGCTGTTCGTTGTGGCCCGCCGACGCGAAGGAAACGGTGCGCTTTTTACGGTCGATGAAGGCATAGAAGAAAGTGCAGAACATGCCGCTGTAGGAGTCCATGTAGACCCAGTGGTTGAGGCGTCCCATGAGGTCGGAGGGCTCCCGGTGCCGGATGATCTCGAAGCGGAGCGCGTAGCGCACGCAGTTCATGAATATCGCCGCGGGTATCCCCTTGCCGGATACGTCGCCCACGGCCACGCCCAGGGAATCGTCGTCGAAGGGCGATATTTCGAAGAAGTCGCCGCCCACGTAGCTCGACGGGATGGTGAACGCGCCCAGCGAGACGCCGGGTATATCGTCGGGCACCACTGAAAGGGTGCGATTCTGGATTTCCGCGGCGATCTCCAGCTCCTTGTCGATGCGCTCCCGCTCGTAGCCTTTTTTCTGGAGCAAAACGTTCTCGTAGGTCTCCGCCACCTGGTTGGCCACGGTGGAGAGGACCCGCAGGTCGAAGGAGTCGAAGATATCACCCCGACGCTTGTCCGTCACGTTGAGGACGCCGATGGTCCTGTCACGGAGCTTCATGGGCACGCAGATGAACGACTTTGAGCCGTAGCTCCTCGCCTTCGCCCCCTTCGCAACCTTTGCGCCCATCGCCCCGCGGTTCGATTCCTCCTCCGCGTTGTAGACCAGGAGCGGGTCCCCCGTCTTTATCACGTGGTACATCAGGCTGTTCTCCAGGTCGATGGTGAAACCGTTGCCCTTCGTGGAAACGAAGTACTCCACGTTCTTCCCGCCCTCGTCCAATATGACGAAGGAGCAGCGCTCGGCCTTGATCACCTTGTTCACGGCCTTCAGTATGCGGGTGAGGAACTCGCGGATGTCGAAAGTGAAGTAGATGGACTGCGAGATCTCGTAGATGCAGGTGAGCTCGTCCACGCGGTTTTTCAGGTTCGCCACCAGCTCCCGGTTGTTGATGGAGACGGCCGCGGCGTTGGCGATGTAGTCCAGCATCACCAGGTCGTTGTCCCCGAAGCCGTCGGAAGCGGTGCAGTTCACCGCTTCCAGGACCCCGATGAGCTTGTCTTTCACCATCACGGGCACGGCGATGAGGCTCCTGGTGTTAAAGCCGCTCGACGCGTCGATCTCGCTGCAGAAGCGTTTGTCCCGCGACACGTCGTTGACGATGACGCTCTCGCCCGTCTTCGCCACGTGTCCCGCGATGCCCTGTCCCGTTTTCAGCCGCTTGCCGGTGATGATCTCGCCCTTCTCGCTCAGGACGATGTCGAAGATCAGCTCGTCGGTCTCCTTGTCCAGGAGGAGGAGCGACGCGCCCTCGGCGTCCAGGAGCTCGTTGGCGGACTCGATTATCGTCATGATCAGGTGCTGGAAGCTGATCGACGAGTTGATCTTGTTCATTATCTCGATGAGTCTTTTGTATTTTATCATACATGCCCCGGTGTGCGCGTAAACCCGAACATTGGAGCAGAAATATTGCGCGATGTCCAGTATTATTTAAGCGGGCGCACGGGAAAGGAAACGGCATTGTCTCACTCAGAGCCGCGGAGAACGCGGAGAAAGGATAAAGGCAACCACCGAGACACAGAGGCACTGAGGGGAGATGGCAAGACCCGAGGCACGGACGCCGAGGGAGGGCTGATGAGGACACGGAGGTCCTTCAGCGGCCCTTGCGGAGTGACCATGCAAATGGATAAAGTCCAGCCCCTCGTCCCGGCTGTGCCGGGAAGCGAGCGCGCGGGTGGGTGCAGGGAGGGGGCCGCGTGCCTCCTCCCTACAAAGCCCCCTGCATGGCGCCGGCATGCAAAGACGGAGTGGGAAGCATTATATCTGCAGGAGATCGCCACGCTGCGCTCGCGATGACCTTGTTGTCTCACGCGGAGCCGCGGAGCGCGCGGAGAACGGCATTCACACCGCAGCGAGTTTCAGGTCCGGTCACAGCACATCGAAGACAACCAGGGTAACATCATCGTCAAACGTCCCGGCCCCGGAAAAGGCCTTCAGCGCCGCGATGAGCATTGCCGCGAACTGCTCCGGCCCGAGAGACGCGTTCGCCCGTATCAACTCCATGAGACGTTCATCTCCGAAAAGTTCCTTCCCGCGGTTTGCGCACTCCGTGATGCCATCCGTGTAGAGTACGAGCCGGTCACCGGGGCCGAGTGCCAGTTCTTTCTCCTCGTACGCCGGGTCCTCGATCCAGCCGAGGGGCTTGCCCTTCGTGGTGAGTTCAATAAATTCATCTTTTTTCCTGCGGTATAAAAGCGGCGGCGTGTGCCCTGCGCTGCAGTATTTCAGGACATTGTTCTCCGTATCCAGGGAACAGAAGAAAGCCGTCACATAATTATTGAGTACCGTGGAGCGGCGGATAAGGTCGTTGAGGCGGTACAGGACCCCGTTCGAGGAGGCGCGGTGCGATATGAAGTCAAGCCCCATCTTCGCGATGGTGGACAGGAATGCGCCGGGGAGCCCGTGGCCCGAAACATCCGCGATGAAGAGGTCGATGAATCTTTCCCGAACACGGTAATCGTAGAAGTCCCCTCCGACCGCATCCATGGGTATGTAGGTACCATGGACGCGGTATCCAGGAACGTCCAGTTCCCTACCCGGAAGGAGGCGCCGCTGGAGGAGCCGGGCAATCTCCAGCTCGTGCGCGATCTCCTGGTTGCGCTTGAATATCTGCTTCTGGTAATCATGGGTTTTCAGCAGCGACGCGATGCGCGTCATCAGTTCGATGGAGTTGAAAGGCTTCACCAGGTAGTCGTCCGCGCCGTGTTCCAGGCCGGCGATCTTGTTCACCATTTCGTCGTTCGCGGTGATCATGATCACCGGCACGTTCTTCAGCGAATCGTCGGCCTTGAGCGCGGCCGTCATCTCGAACCCGCTCATCACGGGCATCATCACGTCCGTGATGACGAGGTCCGGGGTTGTGCTTTTCGCCGTTGCCAGCCCCTCCGCGCCGTCCGCGGCGAAGTGAAGCGCGTACCCGGCGCCGAGAAGCGAGGCGAAGTAGGAGCGCATGTCCGGGTTGTCGTCCACGACGAGGATCGTGCGCGCGCCCTCGGCGACCGCGCGGTCAGCTGCCGGCACCATGCTTTCGCGAACCGCAGCCGGCATCCCGAGATCCGCCATCTCGCGCATGCCGGTGAACCGGTGTCCGCTCACCACCCCGTCAAGGCCGTCGTCCGCGGCGATGCCGACGTTGTCCATTGCCGCGAAGTGGTCCCTTCCAAGGAGGAGCGTCACGGTGAAGACCGTCCCGTGGTCCGAGGGGTGGTCCTTCGCGTGCCTGCTTTTCACGGTGATCGTTCCCCCGTGCAGCGCGGTGAACTCCTTCGCCAGCGCGAGCCCTATGCCGGTCCCTATCCCGCGTGCCTCGCCGGCGCCCGCCTGGCTGAACCGTTCGAATATTCTCCCGAGCATCTCTTCCGGGATACCGCAGCCCGTATCCTCGATCTCGATATGGCAGAATGCGGCATCGCCGCTCACCCGCACGGTGACCGTGCCCCCGGGCTCGGTGAACTTGAGCGCGTTGCTCAGCACATTCATTACTATCTTGTCAAGTTTGTCCGCATCTGCATAGAGGCCTGGAATTGTATCAAGCGATGATTCGAAACGGAGCGCGATTCTCCGCGCCCCTGCCGTGTCGCTCACTGTCCTGAGATAGTTCCTCATGAAATCGACCGGGTCGATTTCCCGGATCCTGAGCGCCATCCTCCCCGACTCGATCTTCGCGAAATCGAGCAGGTTGTTGATGAGCTTGAGCAGGCGAAGTCCGTTCCGGTAAATGTTCTCGAAGAAGTCGCGGTCAATCCCGCCGAAGTCACCCTGCAGGTACGACTCGATGGGCGAGAGGATCAGGGTGAGTGGGGTGCGGATCTCGTGCGACACGTTGGCAAAGAAGCGCGACTTCTGCGCCTCGAGCTCGCGGCGTGCGTCCTCGGCCTTCTTTTTCTCGGTGATGTCGCGGGCGATGCCGAAGAACTCGATCCTTCCATCGTCGTATTTCGCCATTCGTACCGTCTGGGACAGCCACGCGACCGTGCCGTCTTTTTTGACGATGCGGAATTCGTGGTGGGTCGTATCGACATTGTCCTCCAGTTGCTTTCGATATGAATTCAGCTCCCGCTCACGGTCTTCGGGATGGATAAAATGAAGGAAGTTTTTCCCAAGGGAGTCTTCGGGGGAATACCCGGTGATGCGCCTGGCAGCCATGTTCCCGTAAATGAATTTTCCATCCAGACCGCAGGTGAAGACCAGGTCGTCAACGTTGTCGAGGACCAGCCGGTGAAGCTCCTCGCTCTGGCGCAGAGCCTCCTCTGCTTTCTTCCGGGCGCTTATGTCGATACCCATGCCCGAAAATCCTGTCGGCCGCCCATCCTCGTCGCGCATAAGGCTCACGTAACTTTCAGAGTGGATGATGTGGCCGTCCAGGTGCAGCATGTCCAGTTCGACCACCGCGAGGGTCAGTTCACCGGTGAACAACTTCCCGAAATACTCGAGGGCGCGTGCGGCAGAATCCCGTGTCATGACCTCCCGGTAGCTTTTACCGATCATTTCCTCCGGCGTGTAGCCGAGGAAGGTGGCCATGCTGGTATTGCATAGGGTGAATGAACCCTTCAGGTCGACCTCGTAATACCCAATTAACTGCAGATCCAGGAGATTCCGGTATTTCTCCTCACTTCTCCTCAAGGCAACCTCGAGGGCGCGCTGGGCTTCCTCCGCCTCCTTTTGTTCCGTGACGTTGCGCGCAACGCCGTAGAACCTGAACTTGCCGTCCTGGTCTTTTGCCATCCGTATCGTCATGGAGACCCAGGCGTAGGAGCCGTCTTTTCTCCGGAAGCGGAACTCGTGGTGAGCCAGGTCAATGTTTTCCCTGATCTGCACGAGATAAAGCTGGAGCTCTCTTTCGTATTCCTCGGGATGGACAAAATCGAGGGGCGACTTGCCAAGGAGCTCTTCGAGGTCGTACCCGGTGTCATTCCGTACTGCCCGGTTGCAGTATGCGAGTTTACCGTCAAGATCGCAGATGAACACGCTGTCCCCGACGTTGTCGAGGATTAAGCGATGGAGTTCCTCGCTTCGCCGCAGGGATTCCTCGAGAGTGCGCCGGGCATCTTCCGCCTTCTTTCTCTCGGTGATGTCGCGGGCAATGCAGTCGAACTCAACTATCCTGCCGTCCTTCCCGAATATGGTCCGCACGCTCTGCTCGATCCACACCATGGCGCCGGATTTCGCGATGCAGGGCAGCTGGTGGAACGATTCCGGGACACGGTTCTTCAGTTGGTTGCGGTAAAAAGAAAATTCATCGTCCCTGCGGTCCGGCCATATCACGTCGAGGTAGTTCATCCGGAGGATCTCCTCGTGCGGGTACCCGAGCATCCTGACGAAAGCATCATTTGCGAAGGTGAAATTTCCCCGCCAGTCGGCCTTATAAATGAAGTCGCGCGCGTTGTCGATGATGTGGCGGTATTTCAGCTCGGAATCCCGGAGGGCGCCGGTCCTTTCGCTGACCAAGTTTTCGAGGTTCTGCAGAATGCCCGCATTTTCCAGGTACGGCCCTACGCCCAGACTCAGGCGGTTGAGGAAATCAGTTTCGTCCCGGGAATAGAGTGAGCCGTCCCGTTTGGAGCCGAGAAGCGAAATGGCAAGCAGGCGGTCCTCGAAAAAGAACGGGACCGCGATCGCGGCGTTCCGTATCATGTCGTCGGACTCCAGCGTCAAGTCCTCCCGGAGCAGCCATTCTTCGATCTCTTCCTGCTTCAGGAGCCTTCTCCTGAGAAAGAAGAGGCCAAGCAGTGGATGGTTTCCGGGCACTGGTGGCAGAGACACGATGCTGCTTTCGCACCCGCACGGCTGTGGGATGCCGGTCGCCTTTCGCTCCGCGCAGTAAAATCCGCGGTCGGGATCGCGGTGCAGGAAGGTGCAGGTTTCGACAAGGACGGTCCGGAAGAGCGAGTCACACAGGATGCCCGTGATCTCCGGCACGATGCGGCACTTTGAAAGCCGGTAATTCAGATCCTCGTAGACCCCGTTGAGCTCACGTTTCCTCGATGAAAATATGCGCCGGTTGATGATGCGCCAGGTGTACCCGAAAAAGAGAATGGATGAAAAAGCCAGTGCATAATTCAGGGGAGCAGGCACGCGCTCCATGGGACCGGGGAGGTAGATCGCGGCCGCGATCACTCCCGAAAGGAGCACTGCGTAAGAGAGAATGTTCCCCCCCAGTCTCGCGAACTCGGCGATGTTGTATGTGTATATTCCCATGGTAAGCAGAATGACCGGGATGAAGATGAAATTGCCCGCGGGATAGATTTCATGGCCGAGCATTGCCGGGATATTTCCAAGCGTGAGCAGTCCGGATGCCATGGTTCCGATCAGCAGGAAGAGATAACGCCGTTGCATGTTCCTGTCCGTCGCGCCGCGAAAATATTGCCACATGAGTAACAGGCTGTACAACAGGTACGCGGTCGAGATGAGGCTCCACGCGTTGAAGAGCGGGCCGACGCGGGCAAAAAATCCCCAGTAGTAATTGTAGGAGCCGCTCAGGTACAGGTCGGATTGAGTCGTCAGCGCGAACGCGAAGCTCAGCACGTAGGCAAGGGGCATGATCCATCGTGCCGCGCTCCTCCCGGTCACCAGGAAGACCATGTGCAAAATCAAGGGAGGCATGAACACCAGGAAGACGTGGTTTATCCTGCTGATCATGAGACCCAGCTGCTGGTCGGTCACGATGCAGTTGCAGTAGATGTCAAGGCTAAGCAGGGCATAGAACAGGATTGCAAGGCTGAAGACGAGCGATTCACGCCGGTTTTCGCCAACCTGCACCCCGATCAGCGACAGGAACACGCATACCAGGAACGAGAGGAGGGGAGGCAGCCCGTAGGGGAAGGTTCTGCTCATGATGTGTTCCAGGGAGTAGTCCTTGAGGATAATGACACCGAGGCCGACGGTGATAGTCAGCACGGCGATGATGGCGGTCCGGGTAATGGTGCCGAATATCCTCCTCTTGGTGTACTGGTTTATCCTGATGATATCGTGCCGGAAAATTCCCCAGGCCATGAAGAGCATCGGGATGAAGCTGAAATTTCCTATGGGATAGACGTTGATCCCGTTTATGGCGGGGATGTTCCCAAGGCTCAGTATGCCCATGGTGCATATGGAAACCATGAGGTACTTCAGCTTGAGCCGATACACCGGGTCAGTTGTCGATCGGAGTTTCCTGACCGAAAGCAGTGTCAGGTACACGACCACCGCCATGCTGTATGACCCCATGACCGTAAAGGCGGGGCCTCCCTGCGCAATGTAGCCCCAGCTGAACTCGTGGAGGCCGTAGAAATAGTAGTCGGTGAAGGTTGTGAGGGAGAGTAAAAAACTCAAGGCGAAGGAAAGGGAAAGAACCGCTTGGTTTTTATGCTGAAGGATGTGGTAGAAAAACGCCATCGAAACTGCGGGGAGGAACACATACAGCACGTGGATGGCCCGTTCGATCTTCATGATCAACGCCACGTTCCCCCGGAAGATGAAGTGGGATATGAAGGCTATCGAGAGGAGTGAAAAGCATATGCACAGGAGGCCGAAGAGGATGTTTTCATAGTTCCTGCGGCCCTTTGCAATTGAAAGTATCGCCAGCGAGAAACCGGTCAGGAGATACAGCGCCGGAGGAATGATATAGATGCTCTGCATAGTGGTCTACATTAACCTGGCTCCCATGGACGGCAGCCGCCCTGTCATTTCACTGGCCCGGCACGGAACGTGTGCCGTGCAGCGGAAGATCCCGCACTAAAAGGCATTTCAGGGTATGATATTAATATCCGGGAAAGTACTCTCATCCTGGAGCGCGGTCCCTGCCGACATAAGGGATTATATCGGATATGCCTCTAGGGAAAAACGTCCCCTTTCGTGAAAAAGACCCTTGACTGAGGACCATTAAATTTGCGCCGTATAAAATCGCGGAACGTTCGGGCCTCATGGATGCACGAATACTGACCGTTTCAAAGATACTGTGAAACAGTTTAAAGAAAGTCAATAGAAATTATTTCAGGTGGGGTAACGAATTCCGTGATCCTCGCCCCCCGCTTCATGGGCCGGAAATACCCCTTCCGCCTTGCGCTCAACATAAAGCCGAAAAAGCCCCAGAGGAACGGAGGATTTGGAGTGAAGGGTGAGTCGTGAGGCAACGGCATTATCTCACGCGGAGCCGCGGAGTTCGCGGAGAACGGATAAAGACTAAAAGAAACCACTGAGGCACAGAGGCGCGGAGGGAAACGGCAAGACCTGAGACAGGACGTCGAGAGAGGGACGGTGCAGACACGGAATTTCATTGTGGAGTGCCAGTCAGCGAGCCACGAGGGCGAGCGCGTGGGCTGCGCGGGAGGACGGGCAGGAAGCCCACCCGCACCGCGCATACGCTGATTTTACTAACAGCACGCACCAAGGCCCCGCGCCGTCTGAGCGGCAGCCTTTTTGCGCTACTTTTTGGGCTGCATCCAAAAAGTAGCAAGCCCCCGCATGACACCGGCATGTGAAAACGGAGTCCGAGGTTGACGCTCGGCAACTGCATTGCCTCACGCGTAGCCGCGGAGCCCGCGGAGAAAGGCAAAGGCGGATCTATATCGCCCTGCTCCGCGCCGCCGCCGGCCTCTTCCTGAGGTACTTCAGGTAGGGGATGATATCGTCGTTCCGGGGGCCGCCGGTGCCGTCGTACTCGATGGTGACCACCGGCACGCCGGTAATCCTTTCGATCTCGCCGGCCATCGCCTCCGTCACCAGGGCGGGACAGCAGTACGACGGGTTAGTCTGGACGAAGAGCGAGATGTCCGGGTACGTCCGCAGGAGCGAGAAAATTTTCAGGATGTTGTCCATCGACTCCCCGGTGTGTTCCACAGAGACCCGGAGCGAGGCGAGCACCTCCTCCCAGTCGTCCACCGCGGCATGGGGCGGGTCCTGGATGACCTCGTTGAACATGTCGAAGTATTTCTTCGCGAAGAGCGGAACGGTGAGCTGCAGCGCCTTCGCCGCCGCGGCGCCGCCCCAGAGGCCCTCGCGCACCCACTTGCGTATGTACGGGTCGGCGATGATGTTCATGTAGTCGCTGTAGGGCGTGGTGACCACCTCGCCGCCGTGCTCCTCGATGAGCCGCACCAGCCCCTGGTTCATCACGTCGTTGTCGCGCACGTACAGGTCGCCGAAGACGGCCACCCGGGGCCTGGCGGTCCTCTTCACGGGAACGTTTTTCAGAAGCTCCACCGCCATCCTGACTGCTTCCTCCTTCGATCCCCCGGCCTCGAAGGCGCGGGCGATCTGCTCCAGCGCTTCGGCCAGGGCGGCATCCACGCTGCCTTTCACCATCTCGTAGGGCCGCATCCTGCATCCCGCCTTGCGAAGAAGGCCGCCAAACATGTAGGCGAAGTAAGCGTCCACCGCCGTGGCGACCGACATGTCCAGGAAGGTGATATCGCCCACGTAGATGGCCACCTCTCCAAGCTCCCTTGCTTCCAGGAGCCTCTTCACGTAGTACGGGAACATCCTGACGTTGCACGAAATGCTCGAATTGAAAAGCCAGAGCGCCGTCTTCGCCGGGTCCAGGCCGTGCGCGGCGATGTAATCCTCCGCGCACTGCGTCACCGCCGAGAGCGGCAGGCACTGGCCGGTGTTGAGGCGGAGGCTCCGCCTGATGGAGTCCGCAGTCTCGACCATGAGCCGCGCGTCGATGCCGGCGCCGCGGAGGTTCGCCTCCAGGAGCCTGCCGGTGACCCAGTCCCAGTTGGGAAGCAGGAGCGTCCTGCCCGCCAGGGCGTCGCGGTCCCTGGTTACGCCGGGGTTGACGGCGCGCAGGGACTCCCCGCCCGGAGCCTCGCGGCGCGAGGCGAAATGGTTGCGGAAGGAGCGGATCCCCGCCTCGATCCTGGTCTCGTACCCCACGCTGGAGTCGTGCTCGTCCAACTGGAGCACCAGGTACGGCTTGCCGTGGGAATCCATGATGTTCTTGAAGTATTCAATGACGTAGGAGTCGGGCGTGCACTTGAAGGAAGTCACCAGCACCGGGTAGAGCCCTTCGGTGAGGGCGGCGGTGCGAGCCGCTTCCAGTATCTTCGCCGCGTAGTTCCAGTGGATCGCCTCCAGAAGGGGACGGAGATCTGCAGCGTCGTCACCACGCGCGCCGATCATGTCCTGGTACCAGGCGCGCACTCCCAGGCGCGCGAAGATATCGGGGATGGAGCTGTTCATGGAGGGGGAGAGCACCGTGTAGGGACGCCCCAGGAAGACCACTTCCACGTCGCCGCCCTTCCCCGCGCCGCGCCGGTAGATATCGCGCAGCTTCGCCGACCGCTCTTCGGCAAACTTCACCGCCCTGTCCCAGGCGCGGGAAACCTGCATGAAGCTCACGTCCAGCCCGGGCGCGCGCTTCAATGCCCGATAAAGATCCACCTTCATGGGGAACCGCCCCGCAAGCCCGCGCACCACGGGCATGATGATCCGCTCCCGGTCCCCGGGCCTCTCGGCGCAGGAGACCACCGGGGGCGCGTACTGGGTGTAGTAGCAGTAATGCCGCCGCAGGGCGGAATCGTCCTGCTTCTCCTCGAGATAGACCGGCATGAAGACGAGGTCCGCCTTCCCGAGCAGGTGGCGCACGTGGCCGTGGAGCGCCGCCATGGGCGCGCAGAATTCCGCACCGGCAAGCTCCTTGCCGATGCGGACGGGCTCCTTGATGGAATGGCTCGATATCGTCCTAATAAAAAGCTCGTCGAAAAACTTTTTCCAGAACGGCGCGTCCTCGGCCAGGTGCAGCGCCGCGGGGATGCCGATCACGGGCGACGCGGGGATATCATCCCTCTCCTTGAACGCCGCCGCCTCGCGCCGCGACGCGAGCAGTTCCGGCACCGCGGTCTTCCCGCGCATGAACTTTTTCGTCCCGTAGTCGCGCCCGCAGAGGAAGCCGAAGGCGACGGTATCGCCCTCCACTTCCGCCACGCTGAGCTTGCAGTGGTTCGCGCAGAGATCGCAGGTCTCCGAACGCACGGGTATGGCGCCGCGGTGAAGTGAGATGCCGCGGAAGGATGTGCGAGTCCGCCCCTCGTCGCGCAGGGTGAGCGCCGCCCCCAGGGCGCCCGTGAGGTGGCAGAACTTCGACACCATGATCCTCTTCCCCAGCTTCTGCTCGAAGGCCGCCACGAGCGCCCGGTTCTTCGCCGTGGCGCCCTGGAAGAAGATCCGCTCGCCCATCCGCCCCTGCCCCGAGACTTTCAGCAGGTAGTTGTCGCGCACGGAGTGGAGCACCGAGGCGAGGATCTCGCTCACGGAGTAGTTCTCGTTCAGGTAGTAGTTCAGGTCGCGCTCCATGAAGACGGTGCACCGGTCGCTGGAGAGCGGAGCGCGGGCGCCGGAAGCGCGCGCGGAAAACTCGGAAAGGGGGCAGTCCAGCTTCTTCGCCTGCTCCTCGATGAAGCTCCCGGTGCCGGCGGCGCAGACGTTGTTCATGATGGAGAAGGTCACCATGCCGTTTCTCAGCGTGGTGAACTTCGCGTCCTGCCCGCCGATCTCGATGATGGTGTCCACCCCGGGGTCGAGTTCCACGGCGGCGCGCGCGTGGGCGGTAATCTCGTCCAGGGCGAGGTCGGCGCCGGTGATGCCCGCGATGAATTTCCTGCCGGAGCCGGTGGTGGCGGCGCCCAGAAACTCGAAGGACGCACAGCGGCGTTGGGCGATATCGTCCAGCGTCTCGAAAATGTTCTGCGTCGCCTCGACGGGCCGTCCCGACGTGCGCGTGTAGAGCCCCGCGAGCACCTCCCCCGCGTCGCTCAGCACCGCCGCCTTGGTGCTGGTGGACCCGATATCGATCCCCAGGTAGACGCGCCGCGTCCCCGCGATTTCCCCGTACACGTCCACCTCGACGGGGACGGCAAGCCTCGCTTCGCGCGTGGAAAATTCATACCGCTCCCGGCCGGCGAAATCGGGATAGCCGTCGCCCGCGGAACGAAGCGGTTCGTAGTGATAGCTCCTCTCTTTTTTTTCGCGGATGATACGCTCCGCCGGCCTGGCAATGGGTGCCGAGTCAGCGGCGCGCCCCTCCTCCAGGACGCAGAGCGCAGCGCCCAGGGCGCCGAAGATGTGCGAGTTCCCGTCCACCACGAGCTCCGTGCCCAGGAGCGACGAGAGGTGCTTCACCACCGCCGCGTTCTTCGACACGCCGCCGGCGAAGACCACGGGGACGCGCGGCTCACCGCCAGAGAAGAGCGTGTCGCGGATGTTGCGCGCCAGCCCCATGCAGAGGCCGTCGCAAATCTCCTCCGGGGAATGTCCCACCTGCTGGGCGTGGATGAGGTCGGTCTTGGCGAAGACGGCGCAGCGCGAGGCGATCTTCGGCAGCGCGCCGGTGTTGCGGCAGGCGCGTTCAGCGAACTCGCCTATCTCCATGTTGAGGCGTCGGGCCTGCTGGTCCAGGAAGCTCCCCGTGCCCGCGGCGCAGGAGCTGTTGGAGCGGTAGTTGAGATAGGCGCCGTTCTCATCGAAGGTGGCCACGCCGAACTTCTCGCCGCCCACCACCAGCACCGAGCCCGCGCCCGGATGGAGGCGCCGCGCCGCCGTGATGAAGGCAACGCGGGAGTCCACCCTTTCGGCGCCTCTGATGATCTCCGGCGTGGAGGACGTGGCGGCGATGGCGCCCACGCGTCCGCCCGCGTATTCCGACAGGAGCTCCTCGAGCGCTTCCGATATCCGTCCCCGGTGGAAAAAGTATCTCGTGGAGAGTATGGCGCCTCCGCGGTCTATCTCCGCGGCGGCGAGCGAGATCGACCCGGCGTCGACGCCGAGTATGGTGCACGTTTCTTTCATGACTACCCCGTATTCTGTATATTGTGGAAAGCGCGGATTTATATCCGCGCCTTCATTGTATCACAGTGGGTAACTTTCCGCCCGGATCAGTGGACCCGGTCCGCCGATTCCTCGCCTTCCAGCTCCGCGCTCCCCGCGGGCCTCGGGAGCCTCCGGCGGGAGCGCGACGCCTCCTCGATCGCCAGGAGCCTCTGCCGCAGGTCCTCTTCCACGGCGGAAATCCCCTCCCGGTCCTCGATCACGATCTCGGTTCCCTCGTCTCCGGTTTTCCTTTCCCGGGCGAGCCTCATGGCCGCGATTCTCGAGAGGGCGGAGGAATAGTACGGCTGGGAAAGCGACTCGAAGAACATGATCTCGCCCAGGTGGAAACGTTTCATCCCGGCTTTCCGGACCTCGGCTATGAACTCCTTTTTCATGATCCTGCTGTCCCCCCAGGCGGAGAGCGTGGTCGATACCGCGTAGTAGGCTTCCATAACGTCCTGCATCAGCCTGGAAAAACCGAGGAGCTCTTCCATGCGTCCCTCTGTCACACGCACAGTGCCGTTGTCCCGCGCCACGATGCCCTGCTCCTCGAGAAACGCCTCCGCCTCATCGGCGGCGGCTGGCATGTCGCACATCGCCTCGGTGTAGACGAACTCCTTCGAGAAAAGCTCGGCGAGCATGGAAAACTCGCGCCGCACGGAGCCCGCTCCCGCGCTCTCGGCACCCTTACCCGCGGCGACGAATCCCGAGGCGTAGAGCGACACGGGGAGGAAATAGTGGATGATATTGTTCTTGTAGAAGTTGATCCTCATCCGCTGCTCCTCGTTGAGGACGTAGAACTCCTCCAGGTAATTCGGCTTTCCCTTTTTCCCGCCATCGAGGCGCACGCGGGACACGATGCCGTCGTGCTCGAAATATTCCAAGACCATGTCGATGGCCTCGCCCACGGAGGAGTCGTCCGACAGGGCGCCCGAGAGCTTCGCCCCGACGCGCTTCAGACACTTCATGAAAAGGGAAACCCGCTCCCGGAGGTCCGAGAGGGCGAATCCCTTCACGGAGGATACGAGCATGGCCGCGGTGACCAGCGCGAAGGGCGTCACCACCACGGCGTCGCTGATCTTCCGGACGATGCGGTCCGCCACGCGCTGCACCAGGTCCTCCCCGGCGCCGAACTCGCGCTTCAGATCCCGGAAGCTCATGGGCGCGCCGAAGGAAAGGTGCACGCCGCCGAATCCGCCCCGCAGATACTTGCCGCTCTTCATCAGGTCCTTGTTCGATTCGCTCTCCTTGTTGCGCCCCTTGAGTTCGCGCTGGAACGACTTCTCCTCCAGGACGCGATCGTAGTTGATGCCCACTGGGACCAGCATCATATCGTCGTTGTAGCCCTCCTCCACCGCTTCGATGAGGTACTTGAGCATCCCCAGCTTCGGGTGCATGGTCTTGCCCGTCCTGGTACGCCCTCCCTCGATGAAAAACTCGATGCTGTATCCCTCCTGCACCAGGGTCTTGATGTACTGGCGCAGAATTGCCGTGTAGAGATCGAGGCCGCGCGTGGAGCGCTTCATGAAGAACGCCCCGGACTTACGGAAGAGGAGCCCCAGGGGAAAGAACGAGAGGTTGTCACCGGCCAGGATGTGCGGCGGCACCAGCCGGTTCTCGTAGAACATGCTCGATATAATCAGGTAATCCATGTGGCTGCGGTGGCACGGCATGATGATGAGGGGCGCCTTCTGGGCGGCCTCGCGGAGCATCCTGAAGTCCTCCTTGTCGTAGTAGACATCGTCGAAGACCTTGCGGAACACCCACATCATGAATTTCTGGAAATATTTTATCACGAGTATGGAGAAATCCGCCGCGATGCCGCGGTAATACTTGTAGGCCTTCCGCCTGAGCCTGCGCACCGACTGCCCCTTCTCCTCGGCCACGGCCTGTATCGCGTTGATGATATCGGGGTGATAGAGGACGCTCTCCATCATTTCATGGCTTGTCTTGAGCACGGGACCCAGCGCGCTCCGCTTTTCCAGGTTGTAGATCTCGAAAAGCCGCTGGCGCACCCGGCGCGTCACCAGGCGCGGGCTCTCGCCGGAGTACTGGTCGACCATCTCTTTCAGGTTGATGGGGGTGGAGACGCGCACCGAAGAGTGCGTCGCGCTCCTGATCGTGGTGAAGAGCGCGGAGAGGAGGCCCCGGTCCCCGGTCGCCCGCATGGCGATGAAGTTTCGCGTGCGTTCCGGGTTCATGTTCCAGAAAATGAGTTCCGGCACCAGGAAGATCGGCTCGGGAGATTCCATCTGTATCTCGATGATATCCTGAACGGGATCGCTGCGCTTCTCCAGGTAGCGCCAGAGGAAGAGCTTTCGCGAAAGCAGGGAGACCACGACGCTCTCGTGGTCGTCGATGATGCCGCGGATGCATTCGCGGTCCGCCACCGGGCGGAACCTGCCGCCCAGGAAAAACCTGCGGAGGGAGCGGAACACCAGCCGTACGACGTTCGACATTCTCTGGTAGAGGAACGGCGCCACTCCCAGGGCGAGCATCGGCACGCGGAAGCCGTGGCGCCGCAGGAGGCTGGTGAGGATGAGGAGCGCCGACGAGGAGCTCTGGAACGACGCGAAGACGATGCGCCCCTTCCCCTCCAGCTCCTTCAGTGTCGAGAGGCTCGCGCCGTCGAAGTCTATCTTCCAGAACAGGAAGCGGATGATCCTTTCGTAGACGAAGTTCGACCGGCGAAGTACGCGCCCGTTCTTGATGGCAGTGGAACAGTTGCGGAAGCGAGCCTTCACCGCGTGCAGGTCTTTCATATCAATCTCCCGGTATGTCTGTGTGATGTATATCTGGATTAGAAACACGAACGCGGGCGGGGTTACGAGACCCTGCCCGCGGGTAATGCCGTGCCGTTCTGTGTATCAGGAATGCTGCCTGAGGCCCTGCTCGATGCGCCGGCGCGCCATATCCATGAGCTCCTCCATGGTCTCCTCCGAGTAGGCGCCTATGTCGATGGGATCGTGGATGACAAGCTTCGCCCGCCCCGGGAAAAGCTTCATCGACTTGGCCGGCAGGACGTTCCGCGATCCCACGATGGTCACCGGCAGCACCGGCAGCTCCATGTCCAGGGCGAACTTGAAGGCGCCCTTCTTGAAATCGTGGATCTCTCCGTCCATGCTGCGCGTCCCCTCGGGGAAGAACATTATCGAGGTGCCTCCCTTGATGCGGTCCTTCGCCTCGTTGATGGAGGCCTTGGCCTTGTCCGGATGGGAACGGTCGATGAACACGTGGCCTATCCTGTAGCAACTGTATCCGAGGAACGGTACCTTCCGGAGCTGGATCTTCATCACCCACCTGAAATCGACGGGCATCCAGCCGTAGATGACGAAGATGTCGTAATGGCTCTGGTGGTTGGCGACGATGACGTAGGACTGGTTTGTATCGATCTTCTCCTTTCCGATGACCTTCACCAGCATGGGAGTCACGTAGCTGTTGAGCCGGGACCAGATGATCCCCATGACCGTCGCGACCTTTCCGCCGAGGAGTATGGCCAGGATGGTGGCGACGGTCCCGAAGAATGTGGTACTGATCGCGAGGAAGGGGATAACTATCACCCACTTGTACACCTGGAAGAGCCCCAGGAGCAACGGATTTTCCCGGAGCAGTTTTTTCTTCCCCGCAGATTTCACCTTGTCACCGGAAAAGCGCGAAAAGGATGGCATGCGCGTGAGAATATTGTCAATATTCAGCATATCATCTACCCTTTTTACTCCGACCTGGACTGACCGGTCAGTCATTTTTCTATAATTAATAAAAATTTGGGGGCAGTGTCAAGAAGAATCCTCGAATTATGGTGTTTTTTCCTTCTGTATGTAATACAACATACTGTGTTTTTGGCTATGCCGGGTGGGATGCGAATTCGCGATTCCTGTAGCGCTCAAAAAAGGGTGTATGATAGGTTCCAGCAGGAGATAGTTATCTACACTCTGTAAAGCCTGAATTATTCAGAATTTACGCACGACTACACAAGGGCGATTGGTATCGCCACCCCCGCCACCCCCGGCAGGGCGATACTTATCGCCCACCCGAATCAGATACTGATTGACAGGGAGAAAACAATCCCCCACCGTATTCCGTCGGATACCCCAATCCGGAATAGACGATGCAGGACGAAACAAGAGACCCCTTCGAGGGCACAACCAGGAAAAGGACGGCCATGTACGCGGAAATAGGCAGGTATTTCAATCCCAGCGGGAAATTCAACGAGCCCTCGTTCCGCAAGGCGCTGCGGGAATCATACGAACTCCTGAGGGAGCAGTACGGCGCCGCCGCGGACTTTTCCCGCAAGGCCGGCGACTGGCTGATATCGTACCTCACCAGTGTGATAAGCTACCTGGAGGAAAAGGGCCTGGCGCACTCCGCCTTCGCGCTCTTCCGCGCCGCGGTCAACGAGATCACGGAGTCGGACCTCAAGGACCTGGTGATACCCAGCTCCCGCCTCCAGACCATCCTGGCCAAGGTATCCAGCATCACCGAGTCGCGCGAGGAGTCGCGGCGCGCGCCCGACGAGACGAAGAAGAAGATATTCAACGCCGCCCTCAGCGTCTTCTCGGAGAAAGGCTACCACAACGCGACCATCGAGGAGATCGCGGCCCTGTCGGGGATAGGCAAGGGCACGGTGTACCGCTACTTCGCCAGCAAGAAGGAGCTCCTGAACGAGCTCCTCATAGAGAAATACGAGGAGATGATAGAGCCGCTCAGCCGCATGCTCTCCACCGATGAGGACCTTCTCATCCAGATCAGGAGGATGATAGAGATCTGGATCGGTTTCATCGAGAAGAACCCGGTGGTCTACCGCCTGGTCCAGAGCGAGGCGATATCGCACCAGGCGGGCGAGGCGAGCATGTTCTACGACTATATCATCACCCGCCTCCCGCTCTTCAAGGAACGGATACTCGCCCTGAACATGGAGAACAAGCTCAAGACCACGAACTTCTACACGGTCTTCTATGGCATACTGGGGTTCATCGACGGCGTGGTCCACAAGTGGCTGCGCCAGGGCATGGATTATCCGTTGAGCGACGAGATTCCCCTCATCCTGGAAGTGCTCTTCAACGGCTTCGTGGGCGAGACGAAGAGCGGGGGAAAGTTTTACGATCCGCCGGAAAGCAGGTAGCACGGCGTACACACCCCATCGAGGAGGACTGCCATGTTCTTCAAAAAGTACAGAATTCCCGGCGTCGAGATCATCCAGCCGGCGCGCATCAGCGGATTGAAAAACATCGAGTTCGGGCGCGACATCGTCATCGACAGCTACACCTTCATCTACGCCAACCGGCACATGAAGATAGGCAACAGCGTCCACATCGCGAGCTTCACCTTCCTCAACGGTGCGGAATCCATCACCATCGGCGACTTCACGGGGATCTACCAGGGCGCAAAGGTCTACGCGGGCACCGACGACTTCAGGGACTGGGGCTTCGGCAACGTCACTATCGACGAGAAGTACCGCAACCCGCAGCGCAGGCCGGTGAACATCGGGCGCTTCGTGGTCCTGGGGGCCAACTCCGTCATCGGCCCCGGGGTCACCATCGGCGAGGGAGTGTCCGTGGGGGCCTGCTCCGTGGTGACCCGTGACCTGGAGCCCTGGGGCATCTACATCGGCAACAGGCGCGTCGCCGAGCGCAACCGCCAGGGCGTCCTTGACAACTACGAAAGATTTCTCAAAGAAAAGAGTGGAAAGTAACAGGGTCATGGTGAGCGCAGTCGAACCATGACCGATAGCACAAGAAGAAATAATAATGCAAATGTTCGTGTATATTCTTGAATGCAGTGACGGCTCCTATTACACTGGAGTGACATGCAATCTCGCAAAAAGACTCCAGCAACACTGTGACGACACAAACCCTTCCAGCTATGTATCATCGCGAAAACCATTCACTCTTGTTTTTTCAAAGGAATATAGCGATCCGGTAACCGCCATTGAAAGGGAAAAGCAGATAAAAAAATGGTGTCGCGCAAAAAAGGAAGCCCTGATTAATTCCGATTGGAACAAGTTGAAAGCATTATCAGAATGCAGAAATATCACACATCATTCTAATTCATAACATGATCCGCAACATTCATCCTTCGACTCCGCTCAGGATGACCATTTGAATATCATGGATCCCAACGATACCTTGACACCAGATTCATCTCCAGTGATAACACACCACATCGCGCGGATGATCCGCGACAGCGTCGGGGAGCACGCCGCGCTCACCGCCATGCGCTACCGTGAAGGGCGCCGCTGGAAGGAGATGACTTACGGCGAGATGGGCGCCCTCATTGACCGCCTGGCGAAGGCCCTCATCGCCGCGGGAGTGGCCCCGGGCGACACCGTGGGCATCTTCTCCCATAACAGGCCCGAATGGTCCCTGGCGGACTTCGCGATCCTCTCGGCAAGGGCGGTATCGGTCCCCGTGTACGCCACCAGCACCGCACAGCAGGTGGAGTACATCGCCGCCGACGCGGGCCTGTCGCTCATCTTCGCCGGCTCCGCCGAGCAGTACGGGAAGGTGAAATCGTTCCTGAACACGGCTCCGAAACTGAAAACGATAGTCGTCTTTGACGGAAAGGTACCCGTCGAGGGAAGCGGATCCATCAGCTTCGACGATTTCCTGAAGCGTGGTGAAACCCCCGGCGCGGAAAGCGCGGTCGAGGCTCGCCTTGCCGACGCAGCGCCCGGTGACGTGGCGACCATCATCTACACCTCGGGGACCACGGGTGATCCGAAAGGGGTGATGCTCACCCACGCGAACTTTTTCTCCCAGTTCCAGGCCGTGGACGCCGCGTTCCGCGTGACGGAGAGGGACCGCTCCCTCTGTTTCCTCCCCCTGAGCCACTCCTACGAACGCGCCTGGTCGTTCTACATTTTCCGACAGGGCGCATGCAACCACTATGCAGGCGACGCGCGGCGCGCCGCCCTGTCGCTGCCCGAAGTGCGCCCCACGGCCATGGTGAGCGTGCCGCTCCTCTACGAGAAGATCTACGCAGCGGCGAACGAACGCGCGGAGAAATCGTCGCCGGCAAGGCGCCGCCTCTTCCGCTGGGCGGTAGACACGGGGAAAAAATACGCGTACCGGAAGAAAGAGGGAAAGTTCGCGGGCCCCTGGCTCCGCCTCTCGCATGCCGTCGCCGACAGGATGGTTCTCGCGAAAATCCGCGACACGGTGGGCGGGCCGAAGAACTTTTTCGCCGCCGGGGGCGCCGCGCTTTCCCGGGAGATAGAGGAGTTCTTCTTCGCCGCGGGCCTCCTGGTCTGCCAGGGCTACGGCCTCACGGAGACGTCGCCCATGATATCGTACAACACGCCGGGGGCGTTCCGCTTCGGCACCGTGGGGAGGCCGATACCGGGCTGCCAGGTGAGGATCTCGGAGGAGGGGGAGATACTGGCGAAGGGCCCCAACGTCATGAAGGGCTATCACAACAGGCCCGATGAAACGGCGCGGACCATCGTAGACGGGTGGCTCCACACCGGCGACGTGGGCGTCATCGACGACGAGGGCTACATCACCATCACCGACAGGATCAAGGACCTCATCATCACCTCCCAGGGAAAGAACGTGGCGCCCCAGCATATCGAGTCGACGCTGTGCAGGGACCGGTTCGTGGAACAGGTCTGCTGCGTGGGCGACGGGCGCAGCCAGATAGGCGCGCTGGTGGTGCCGTCCTTCCCCGCGCTGGAGGAATACGCCGGGCGGAACGGCATCGCCTTCTCGTCACGCCGGGAACTCGTCGCGAGGCCCGAGGTCGTCGCCTTCTACAAGCAGCGGCTGCGGGACCTGTCGTCGGAGCTGGCGGAATACGAGTGGGTGAAGAGGTTCGCCCTCATGCCGCGGGAGTTCACGCTGGAAGAGGGGGAGATCACCCCCACCATGAAAATCAGGCGCAAGGTGATCATGGAAAATTACAGGGACGTCATCGACCGGATGTACGCCGGCGGGCAGGAACCCCTCGCGTCCCCGGGCACGGAATAGCACGGGGCTCCCCGCTCAGAACTGGATCACTATCACCGACGCGAACATCATCACCCCGGAAACCCGCGCCGACACGCAGTGCCCCGCGTAATCGTCCTCCGGGAGCACCGCGCCGTCCCCGCCCTCCGGCGCCGTTATCATCGAGGCGATGAAGCCGGCTGTCGCCAGGAGCCCCAGCACGATGTGCGAATTGACCGTGGTGATGCCGCTCCCGGGATCGAACGCGTTCCAGTAGGCAAGCAGGCCCGTGGCGCAGGCCGCGATCGCCAGCCCCGCCGCCGCGGCAGACGATCCCGTATGCAGCGACGAAACGAACGACGACGGCGTGTCGCCGCTCTCGTAGTCGGCGGCGATCTTCCCGCCCGTTGCCACGGAGACGATGCCCGAGGCGATGGCCGTGTACCCGAGGAGGCCGTGTGCCGTCCCCATGTTCAACCAGGATGACGCGGATGCGCCCTCGCCCGATGTCTCCGCGTGATACCATCCGATTGAATCAGCGCCGCCTTCGCCGGCGGCGGAAAGCGCCGCGTCACTCGGCGCGGCGCCGGCCCCGGAAGGCGCGACCACCAGCAGAACGACGAGCAGCGGCAGCAGGAAGCGCACCGACACTGTTGTCATCATATCATCCCCTCCGTTATTAATATTCCCCGAACAGCCCGTCGATCCCGAGCTCCCGGAGTTTCTCCTTCGTGGGGCCCCCCGTGACGCGATCCCATCCCAGCAGGTCGAAGAATGTTCGCTCCATGGAGTCCATATCCGCGGTGATCCCCTTGAGCGGGCCCTCGGCGAACGGCGGCCGGCCCGCCGCCCTGTCGGGGAGGCGCTGGTCCGCGGCGAAGACTCCCTCGCGGACATTGAAGGCTTTCCGCATGGAGAGGATCCTCTCCCCCGCGGTGAAGAGCTCGTCGGCGGTGAGATCCCAGCCGGTTGCCGCGTTGATCCACTCCACCACCGGGAGGTTCGACGTCATGGCCCCGAAGATGCACATGCCGCAGCCGTTCATCACCTGCGTGTAGACGCTCGATGCCGCGTGCAGTGCCACCTTCTTCGCGACGCCTTTCCCGGCGCGCCGCATCATCCTCGCCGCGGCGGGAAACTTCTTCTTGGTCCGGTACAGGTTCGAATACAGGAAGCTCGATATGGTGTGACGCCCCGGCGTCGGCTCGCACTGGTAGGCCACGCCGAAGCCGAAGTCCTGGCGCGAGTCGTGCATGGGAAGCTCCTGCCCCCCGGCGTGCATCGCGTACTTTTCCGAACCTTTTCCGATCCTCTCCGCCGCCTTCTTCACGCCGTCTGCAAGTATATCGCCGATGCCTTTGCGCTGGATGATCATTTCGATGAGCTTGATGATAGCGGCACTGTCTCCCCACGCGAGCTCCAGGCCGCCGGTCTTCTTTTGGTCGATGATGCCCCGCTGGTAGCACTCGATGGCGAACGCGACGGTGCTTCCCGCGGAGATGGTGTCGATCCCCGCGCGGTTGCAGAGCTCGTTCAGCTCCATGATCGCGTCCAGGTCGTCGTGGAGGAGCAGGCCGCCGAACGCGGCGAGCGTCTCGTATTCGGCCTTGTGTCCCTCGGTGCCCGCGTACCGTCCCTTCGTGATTTCGACGATACCGCCGCAGCCCAGCGGGCAGGACTGGCATGCGTAGCGCTTCTTCTGCCGCGCCACCACGCTCTCGTCGGAAGTCTTCGCGGCCCTGTCGATGGGAAACTCCTTGAAGCCTACGCCGTCCCAGTTCTTCACCGGCATGTCGCCCGTCATCGCCGAGTAGGCGGTGGTGCCGGACGTGCCGTAGTCGCGGAAGAGCTCCCGGACCAGCGACGGCTGGGGCGGCACCGTGAACCCGGTGCGCGCCGTGAGGAGGCTCATCGTGTTCATGATCTTTACCGTGAACCGGTCGTGGGGATATGATTTCTTGAACCGTTCGAGATAGCGTTTGTTGATCCCGCGTATCTTTTCTTTGTCGGCGACGGGGACCGCCTGCGTACCGCGCACCGCGAGCGCCTTGAGTTTCTTGCTCCCCATCACCGCCCCGAGCCCGGAGCGCGCCGCGATGCGCCCGCCGTCGGTGACCACGCCGGAGATGAGGGAAAGCTTCTCGCCGCTCACGCCGATCGACGCGACCTGGACCTTATCGTCCCCAAGCTCTTTCCTGATCACCTCCTCGGTAACGAGCGCGTCCCTGCCCCAGAGCTTCTTTGCGCTCTTGAACAGTATCCCTTTCTCCGTGACGAGCACCCAGACCGGCTCTTTCGACTTGCCGGTGAAAAAGACCGCGTCGTAGCCCGCGCGCTTGAGCTCCGCGGAGAACGATCCCCCGGCGTTGGCGTCGCCCCATCCCCCGGTGAGGGGCGATTTCCCCAGCACCATGAACCTTCCAGAAAAGTAGGACCCGGTGCCGGTGAGAAGCCCCGAGCAGAACCCCAGATGGCTTTCCTTCGACAGCGGATCGATACCCGGCTTCTGTAGCTCCGCTATCACCGCGGCCCCCAGGCCGTAACCGGACAGGTACTTCCGGTAGAATGCGTCGTCCGGTGTCACGATCTTCGTCTTCTTTTTCGAAAGGTCCACTAACGCGTACTTTCCCGCATATCCTCCTGCCATATACATACCTCCTGCCCGGTGTATGTGTTTTGAAATATAATGTCCGGGGCCGTGAAAAATAGCAAGAGATAAATAACTGACCACATGCTGATCCGGTGCCACGGGCCGGTCGGCGCCGGTCACCATCGAGTAGGAGGGGGGCTTGCGCCCCCCGTCCTCTCACACCACCGTACGTACCCTTCGGTATACGGCGGTTCCTACACTGTCAGCCGATTCAGACACAGCCTGTCGACCATTGACACGAGACCAAGGGCGTCGAAATAT
>JAGODF010000253.1 GCA_017998375.1 Spirochaetota bacterium | reverse complement strand
AGGCCGCGCAGCTCGTCGAGAGGATCGCCATCAGCATCAGCAAGGGGGCGGCGGCCCTGCTCCTCAACGAGACCATGACCAACTACCGCGGCGAGGACCACGAGCGGGTGTTGATCCACATGTATTTGGGCCTGGGCCGCATGCTCATCGACAAGAACGACGAGGCGCGCGTGGACTTCAAGAAGGTGAACGATGTCCTTCGCGAACTGGTGCAGACCGGGCGCGGCGCCGAGATGCAGAACAAGATGGCCAAGTACCTCACCGCCATCGCCTTCGAAAGCTCGGCCGATATCGACAACGACGATAACGACCGGGAGTTCGCCTACGTGGAGTACAAGCAGATCCTGTCGCTGGACAACAGGCTTCCCATTGTCTACCAGGACCTGCAGCGCATGGCGAAACATTTCGGGGACAGCCCCGCGCCGTACCAGGGCTACAATCCCGGCTTCCTGAACACCATTCCAAGGGACGGAGGAGAACTCGTGGTGGTCTTCGAGTCCGGCAAGGGACCCATCAAGGTGTCCCGCGGACCGCTGATGTCGGACCGTGCCATGGGCAACGGCATACGGATTGCGGTCAACGGCCTCAGGGGCGCCCAGGCCGCTTCCGCGGCCGCCATCATGATTATGCTCAACAAGGCGGAGAACCCCATCCCGAAGTTCCGGGCGAGGGAGAACCGGGTGAGCCACCTGGAGATAGTTGTGAACGGCAGGACGCTGGGACGCACCTACATGCTCGAGAACGTGGAAACCACGGCGGTGAAAAACCTGGAGGACCAGTACGCGGGCATGGTCGGCAAGGTGGCGGCGGGTATTGTGACCAAGGCGGCGGTATCCATCGCGGCCGGCGTCGCGGCGAAGAAAATGGCCGAGCAGTCCCGGCAGCTCGGGGCGTTTGCCGGGGTCATCGGCGCCGTGGCGGGGGCGGGCACTGGTGCCGCACTCATCTCCCAGATCAAGCCGGACCTCCGGTGCTGGCACACGCTGCCGGCAAATTTCCAGCTCGGCAGGGTGTTCCTGCCGGCGGGACAGCACGATCTCACCATCAACCTGGTCGGGAGAAACGGCGGTATCATCCACACCATGCAGAGGAATCTCCAGGTAGAGAAAGGCAAGAGGAAGGTGATGAGCCTGCGGACGGTGTTTTAAGGCGATAATTTTTTCTTGAAATAAATCGGCACTGCCGGGTTAGTGTCTTTTAAGTGGAAAAGCTCCACTTCGCTGGTTACAGAGAAGTGGAGTTGTTTTTTTATGGATACTTGGACGGCGGGAATACCGTGATGGAAACTGGCGACGTGCGCGCGGGAGTCAACGGATATCGTCCACCCCTGGACGGCGGGTCGCTTGCCCTGTTCGACAGCCTGAAGTTCCCGGTCTGCGTCATTGGCGTCGACGGACAGCTCGTGTCGCGGAACAGCGAGTTCGTGAGGCTCTTCGAGGCAGAGGACAGCAGCATACGGCTGGACTGGGCGCACCCTTTTTTCCCGGAGTACAGGCGGCGGATCGCGGTGTCCTATCTCCGCGCGCTCAAGGGCCAGGAGCGCAACTGCTTCGCGGTGATGAAGACCGCCTCCGGGGAGAGCCTGCCGGTCGAGATCTACCTCTTTCCGTTCTTCAACAACGGCAGCGTATCGTCCATCCTCGCTTTTTTAAAGATAGTAGAAAACAGGATGATATCCTTCGACAGGTCGTCCACGCTCCTGGTGGAGGAGAACATCTCCAATTCGTCGCCGGTCTACGAGTTTTCGCCGAACCCCATCATCCGCATGAACCCCGAGGGCGAATTCCTCTACGCGAGCCCGTCCCTGGAAAGCTTCATCGGCTACAATCACAACGAGCTCGTGAAGAGCCCCAAGCTCCTCGTAAAGGCGGTGTCCGCCTACGACATGCAGAAAATCCGCAAGGCCTTCCAGGACATCCTGAGCGGCCAGGCGGGCTGCAAGCGGCTGGGCGATATCCGCGTCACGGCCCGGGGGGACACGGAGCGCTGGATGAACGCGGTACTCTACCCGATCACGATAAGCGGCGAGATAGCGGCGGTGGAGATGTTCATCGAGGATATCACCCGGATCAAGAGGCTGGAGCAGAAGGTCAGCGCCATGAGCCGCATCCGCGTGATAGGCGATATCACCAAGGGCATTCTCCACTCCTTCAACAACATGATCAACGTCATCCTGAGCCGGACCCAGCTCCTCCTCCAGATCACCGAAAAGGAATCGGTGCTGGAAGGCCTCAGGATGATAGAGCGGACCGCCGTCGACGGCGTGCGGCAGGTGAAGCGGATATCCGACTTCATCGGCGAGGGAGGCAAGCTCGACGAGACCGACGAGGAACAGCTCATCGACCTGATAGAGGACGCGGCGGAGTTCGCGCGCATCCAGTTCAAGGTGGACGAGAACGAGCGGCGCAGGTTCATCACCGTCGAGAAGACCTACTACGCGAAGGCCCTGGTGAGGACGGACATCCGGCTGCTCAGGGAGCTCATACTGTCCATCATCTTCAGGGTATCCCAGTTCATCAGGCGGGAGGGCACGCTCACCATAGTCCTGAAGCTGAACGGCAGTCCCTGCGTTTCGGTGAGCGCCGTGAAGGGTGTGTCGACGCAGGCGGAGGGGGAAAGCCCCGAGAGCCTCTTCGGCGAGGTGGACGTGCGCCGCATGGCGGAAAGAATCAACGTGAAGATCATCGAGGAGGAGTCCCCGGAGGCGTACACCATCCAGGCGGTACTGCCGCCGTCCATGGTGGTGGAGGGCAGGAAGGAACAGGAGGACCCGTCGATACGGGTGCGGGGACTGGACGTGATGATAGTGGAGGACCAGGCCGAGCTGAAGGAGATCCTCCACGAGCTCTTCAACAACATGGGCAACCGGGTATCGGTCTTCGAGAACGGTTCCGAGGCGCTGGCGGAGTTCCGGGAGAAGCGCTACGACGTGCTGGTCACCGACTACGGGATTGCCGGCATCACGGGACTGGAGCTCGCGGCCAGGGTGAAGGAGATGGACGAGAACATCGTCACGGTGCTCCTCTCGGGATGGATGCTGAAGGACCTCAAGGCGTACAAGAACGTGGTGGACGCGTTCTACTCCAAGCCGTTCAAGCTGGACGCGCTCATCACGGGCATCGCGAAGCTCCTCACCGCCAGAAAGAAGGCCTGACGATCAGACCGGCCAGGTCCCGTCGAATATCTCCACGGCGGGCCCCGTCATGTGGACGTGGTTGTCCTTCTCGTTCCACTCTATCTCTAGGTCTCCGCCCCGCAGGTGGACCAGTACATTCCGGCCGGTCCGCCGCGTGAGTATCCCAGCCACGGTGACGGCCGACGCGCCGGTGCCGCAGGCCATGGTCTCCCCGGCGCCCCGCTCCCAGGTCCGCTGTATCACTTCCTCTGCGCTCACCACCTGCACGAATTCCACGTTGGTGCGCTTGGGAAACACCGGGTTGTTCTCGATCATGGGGCCGTACTTCTGGACCGGAAAGTTTTCCACGTCGTCCACGTAAATCACGGCATGGGGATTCCCCATGGACACGGCGGTGATGTTGAACTTCACTCCGTTGAGCTGGAGCGCCTCGTCTATCACCATGCCGGGATCGCCCGCCATGGGGATGCGTTCGCGCAGGAGGATCGGTTCCCCCAGGTCGACGCGCACCTTCGCGACCTTGTCGTGGCGCGTGAATATCTCCACTTCCTTGATCCCCGCCAGGGTGTCTATCTTCAGTTTCTTCTTTTTCGTGAGGCCGCGGTCGTAGAGGTACTTCGCGAAGCAGCGGATGCCGTTGCCGCACATCTCGGCCTCGCTCCCGTCGGAGTTGAATATCCGCATGCGGAAATCGGCTGCCGTGGAATTGAGGATGAGAATGAGGCCGTCGGAGCCGACGCCGAAGTTCCGGTGGCTCATCTGGCGCGCGATTTCCTCCAGGTTCTTGAACTTCTTCCGCCGCGCGTCGACGTAGATGTAATCGTTGCCGATGCCGTGCATTTTCGTGAATTTTATCATGTCTGATACCCGGGTGCCTGGTCTTGTGCTTTCGGGGCCGTCAGTGCGCATGTCATGCGACAGTGCGTCTGCTGCTAAAGTGGTGACCCGCCGATCGCGGTTCCGGCTGGCGCGGCCCGCGCCGGAATGCCGCGCGATGAGGTAGAGTAGCGCGGAACATGCCGGAGTCAAGAAAAATTGCATATTTTTTTATTTTCATCGGGAGGGAGGGGCGATAAAAATTGTTGCTTTGGCCGCGCTTTTCTGGTATTTTTTCCGGGTCCCATGGCTCCTTGTGCGGTTTTTTCTGTCTAATCAGCATGGCCGCTTTCGGTTAACGATATTCGTGAGCGCCCGGGAAACCATAGTACCACCTCTGGGGGTTTTATATGAACAGGATCTTGATGCATTGCGTCCTCGCGGCCGGCGTGGCCGTTCTTGGCATCGCGCTTTCGTGCGGCGGGATGCAGCGGCAGGGCGGGTCGGTCACGCCCGGGGAGAAGGGCAAAACGGAATCGACCGGGGACGATATATCGAAAGGAAAAAGCGGTGACGGCGAAGGGAGCAAGGCCCCGGTCACGGAGGCCGAGGAAAGCGTCCCGGCAACCGCTGATATAAAGGGAAGGTCCGCAACCAGGAAGGCCAACGGCGACAGGCGTCCGTCCGGAAAGGCCGGCGATATCGCGGGCAGGGGCTCGAAGACAGGCGGGGCCGATTCGTTCGCGGCGGGCGACAAAGGAGGCATGGTATCCGGCGAGAGTGAATCGTCCGGGACCGCGCGTCCCGAGGGGCCCTCCGGGCTCAAGGCGGGCTTCGCGGATGACAACCGCCAGTACAACTACTTCGTGGACTTTCTCAACAAGTACGCGTCCCGCGCGCGGCACCTTCCCGTCGACGTGAGCGAGAGGATCATCCTCAAGGTGGTGGATTCCAACAGGAAGCCGGTGCTCAACGCCCGGGTGAAGATATCCTCGGGACAGGAGCTCCTCGCGTCGGGACTCACCTACAGTGACGGCTCTTTCTTCTTCTTCCCGTCCGAGCACTCCAGGGGCCTCTCCTCCTTCAGCGCGCAGGTAGAATACAACCAGGCGAGCAGGAAGCTCGACTTCGACAGGAAAGGACGGCGCGACCTGACAATCGCCTTCGACGCGCCGAGGCCCGCCCTGGGCCAGGTGGCACTGGACATCCTCTTCATCTTCGATACCACGGGCAGCATGGGCGAGGAGATCGAGCGCCTGCGCCGCACCATCGAGCTCATCTATCTCAACCTGTCGTCTTTGCCGGGGAGGCCGCGCATACGCTTCGGCATGGTGCTCTACAAGGACCGGCGCGACGAGTACGTGACGCGCGTGGTGCCCCTCACGGAAAACCTGGAGGCATTCCAGGCGGAACTCAACCAGGTCCAGGCGAGCGGAGGCGGCGACCTGCCGGAAGATCTACAGGAGGCGCTGAAGGACTCCATCCGCCGCATCCAGTGGACCCCGAACGGCATCAGGCTCGCGTTCGTCATCACCGACGCGCCGCCGCACCTTGACTACGGCCAGCAGTACACCTACCGCGAGGCGGTGCGCGAGGCGCGCGAGAAGGGCATCAAGATCTTCACTGTGGGCAGCGGCGGCCTCAACATCGACGGCGAGTACGTGCTGCGGCAGATATCGCAGTACACCGGTGCGAAGTATATCTTCATGACCTACGGGGAGAAGGGCGAGGCGGCGGGCGGAAGGGAGGGCAGCGTGAGCCACCACACCGGCGCGAACTATCAGACCGACAAGCTGGAGACCATCATCATCCGTTTCGCCCGCGACGAGATGAACAACGCGCTGGAGGGAAAGCTCCCCGACATGGAGGACCATTTCCTGGCGAAGAAGGTGGATTACGAGAAGAACGAGGAAACCATCCGGAAGCTCTTCGGCATGGCGGCCTCCCAGTTGGCCGACTACTCGTCGATCAACATCGCGGCGAAGACGCCCACCAGCGTGATGCCGGTGGAACCGGCGGAGCCCGGGCTGAAGGCCACGGCGGAGTATTTCGGCGAGCAGCTCTCGTTCTCGCTTATCAAGAGCGGCACGTTCAAAATGGTGGAGCGCAAGAACCTCCAGGGCATACTCCGGGAACTGGAACTCACCATGGCGGGCCTGGCGGACCAG
>JAGODF010000252.1 GCA_017998375.1 Spirochaetota bacterium | reverse complement strand
CTGTGATCCTCGCCCCGGGGGGAGGATCAGCGTCGAGTCCATCGTGAGCGTGGACGAACGTGGGCAGATGGTTCTTCCCCGTAACGTGCGTGAGGCTCTAGGCATCGCGTCCGGGGGGAAGCTCGCCCTGGTGGTCATGGAGCGCGAGGGTAGTCCCTGCTGTGTCACGCTTTTCAAGTCCGACGAGCTGTCGGGCATGGTGCAGAACATGCTGGGTCCCGCCGCGGAATACGGATCAAGGAAATAAATGCGCGATTCGGAGAAAATAATGAAGAAAACATCGCTGAAACCGCTGGTAATTCTCGAACAGGGTCGCGTGCCGGCGGCACCGCGCGTTGCGCAAATATCATGCTGTGCCCCGGGGGCGCGCGCGTCAGGCAGTGCCGCGGTATGCGCCGGTGTATTCGGTGCCGACAGCGTGCCGGAAATCCTGGGAAAGGCGGTGACCGGGGAGATAGAAACTTCCTACGGGCGGGTACCCGTCGTATCGGCCGACATTTCCCGGCGTGACAGGTGGAACGAGCTTCGTTGCCGCCTGGGGAATTTTCGCATGAACTATGCGATCCCGCCGGGGATCTACGCGGTGGGAAGCCCGCGACCGGACTCCGACGTCCTGGTGAGCGCGAACTACAAGTTGAGTTTCGACAGGCTGCGCGGAGCGCTCGCGGGCCGCGATCTCTGGATACTGGTGATCGACACGGCGGGGATCAACGTCTGGTGCGCGGCCGGGAAGGGCACTTTCGGCACCGATGAGCTCGCGCGTCGGATCGGCATTCACGGCCTGGGCGGCATGGTGACCCACAGGAGAATCATCGTCCCGCAACTGGGCGCCCCCGGCGTGAGCGCCGCCGAAGTGAAAAAGCGCACCGGATTTCGCGTCCATTTCGGCCCGGTCAGGGCGTCCGACATCCCGGCGTATCTGGACGCGGGCTTGAAGGCGACACCCGGAATGCGCGAAGTCGGATTCGGGCTGGTCGACAGGCTTGTGCTCACGCCCCTGGAATTCGTGCCGGCAATGAAAATGTTTCCGCTTGCGGCGCTCATAATCCTCGCCGTGTCCGGATTGGAAATGAATGGAATACTATTCGGCGCAGCGTGGCGAAACGGCGCACCCGTAGTGCTTCTGCTTTTCGCCGCGGTGGTGGCCGGCGCGTTCCTTGTGCCGCTTGTGCTTCCCTTCATCCCTTTTAGATCCTTTGCGCTGAAGGGGTTCCTTGCCGGGGCCGCCGTCAACGCGCTCCTGCTGCATGGCGTGGACATCCTGCCGGGACGAGACGCGTATCTCACGGCGTTTTCTTATCTTCTCTTTCCGGTCATCTCTTCGTACCTGGCGCTGCAGTTCACGGGGGCGACCGCCTACACGGGCATCAGCGGCGTGAAGAAGGAACTGAAGTATGCGCTTCCGGTCTACGCGGTATTTTGCGTGCTCTCGGCGGCCGCGCTTGTCGCCTGGAAACTTGCCGGGTGGGGGCTGATATGAAGTACCTGAAAAATGTCGCCACACTGTCGTATAACGCGGAAAAGTGCACCGGATGCGGGCGCTGCGCAGAGGTTTGCCCGCGGGCGGTTTTCGCGATGGACGGCAAGCGCGCCGCCGTCACCGACAGGGACCGCTGCATGGAGTGCGGCGCGTGTGCGCGCAATTGCGCGTATGGAGCGATATCGGTCAGTGCCGGGGTGGGGTGCGCGGCCGCGATCATCAACGCGCTCATCACCGGAGGAGAGCCGTCGTGCGATTGCTCTTCTTCCTCGAAGGGCGGCTGCTGTGGTTAAAAAAAAGCCGGTGCGCCAGGAAGCTGGAGGTGGATGGGCTATACCTTAGCGGCGCACCGGCTCGCTGTGAGCGATATGCGAATTGATACCTTTCGTCGTGCTGCTATTCTCCCTTGAACTCCGGCTCGCGCTTCTGGGCGAAAGCCGTCATTCCTTCCATCATGTCTTTTGTCGTAAAGAGCCTACCCAGCTCCTCGCGCTCTATTTTCAGGTGCTGCTCGGGCGAAATGCTCGGGCTCATCGACGTCAGCTTGAGGATCGCTTTCACCGCGATGGGCGGCCTCTTCGAGAGCTGCTCCGCGAACGCGATCGCCTCTTCGAGCACCTTCCCTTCGTCGCATAGGCGGTCAACAAGCCCGATCGCAAGCGCCTCGTCGGCCTCGACCTGCCTTCCCAGCAGCATGATCTCGAGCGCCTTGGAGCGGCCCACGAGTCTCGGGAGGCGGAGCGATCCGCCGTAACCCGGCATGATCCCGAGGTTGGTCTCGGTGAGGCCGATGCGCGCGCCCTTCTTGAGAAAGCGGAAATGGCACGCCATCGCGAGCTCGCAGCCGCCGCCCAGCGCGTGGCCGTTGAGCGCCGCGATCACGGGCTTGCCGCAGTCCTCGACCTTGTTCCACACGTCCTGCCCGCGCTTCAGGAAATCGACCGGGCCGAAGTCCCCGAAGCCGCTCGAGAGGTCGGCGCCCGCGCTGAAGATCTTGTCGCCGGATCCCGTGATCACGACGGCCTTGATGTCGCGGTTCATCTCGATCATGTCGATCTGCTTCCGCATCCCCTCGAAGACCTCGTGGCTCAGCTGGTTCGCCTTGGGCTTGTTGATGGTGATGATCGCCACCGCCCCTTTCTGTTCGAATAATATCACGTCTGACATGGTGTTCCTCCAAATCTCGAATTAATGTGTGATACGATTAATAACCACAGAGGCACAGAGACACGGAGGGAAGGGTAAAGTATCCGCAATATGTGATTTACCCAGCGATTTTTTTGCCTTTTTCTCTGTGCCCTCTGTGTCTCTGTGGTTATCCTTTCGTTTGAAAGCGTCTATCTCCCCATCGTCTTGAACGAGCCGTCGATTATCTCGGGCTCGGGAGTGAAGATTGCGAGCTTGTAACGGTCTTTCAGGAAGTTGAGCGCGTCGGCGATCTGCTGGGGCTGCATGCCCGACGCCAGGGTGAAGGGGCCGGCGAACGCGTTCATGCCGAACTTCACGCCGTCGTCGATATCCTGCACCGATTTCGCGATGCCTTCCTTGAAGACGCGCACCGCCTCGTTGATCTGCACCGACAGGAAATGGATCGGCGTGATGTCGCCGCCGGGCGCCTCGGTGTCGATCTGGGCCTTGCCGCCCGCCCACTGGTAGATTCCCTTGCCGGACTTCATGCCGAGCTCGTTCTTCGCCATCTTCTCGCGAAGGTACTTGCCGGGCGTGTAATCCTTCGAAAGGGTCTTCGCGTAGTAGTCGAGGGTGTGGCAGAACACGTCCAGCCCAACGAAGTCGGCCGTCTCGAATGGGGCCATCTTGGCGCCCATCTTCTTCATGGTGGCGTCGACCTGGTCCGGTTTCATTGATCCCTCGTCGAGGATGGCGGAGAGGAGCGCCTGGTTCGGCGCGCTGATCCTGTTGACGATGAATCCCGGCCTGTCTTTGAGAACCTTCACGGGTATCTTCTCGCACTTCGCGGATGCCTCGCAGAGCACGTCGGCCGTCGCGTCGCTCGTCTTGTCGCCGTAGATCACTTCGACGAGCTTCATCCGGTTCACCGGGTTGAAGAAGTGCATGCCCACGAAGCGGGACGGATCGTCCACCACGCTGCCGATCTCCGACACGCTCATCGTCGAGGTGTTGGTGGCGAGGATGGCGTCCTTCGCGGAGAGGTCGGAGAGCTCCTTGAAGACCTTCTTCTTGAGGTCCATGATCTCCGGCACCGCCTCGATGACGATCTGCGCGCCCTTCACCGCGGCCGCCGTGTCGGTGGTGGTGGTGAGGTTCTTCAGCGTGGCGTCCATCGCCTCCTTGGTCATCTTGCCCTTGTCCACCACGAACTTCAGGCTTTCCTTCACCTTCGCCATCGCGTTGTCGAGGAATTCCTGCTTGATGTCCTTCATGGACACCTGGTAGCCCGCCTGCGCGAAGATCTGCGCGATGCCGTGCCCCATGGCGCCCGACCCGATGACCGCGACCTTCTTGACGTCTGCTAATTTCATGTTAATCTCCTGTGATGTGATATCGTTTGAAAGCGCGAATACGCATTCGCGCCTTCGGGAATACGCATTCCGCAGGCGCGGATTTGAATCCGCGCCTGCTTGTTCGCCTACTTCAACTCCTTGCTGGAAACCTCGAGCACGTTGCGCGCCACGATCAGGTGCTGGATCTGGCCCGTGCCCTCGAAGATGTCCATGATCTTGCTGTCGCGCATCCATTTCTCGGCGAGATCGTTCCTGCTGAAGCCCAGCGGCCCCAGGAGTTCGCACGCCTTCTGCGTGATGAGCGTGCCGTAGCGGCCGGCCTTCGCCTTGGACATGGACGCCTCAGTGTTGTTGAACTGCTCGTTGTCCGCCATCCAGGCCGCGCGCCAGGTGAGGAGCCGCATCGCCTCGAGGTTCGCCTCCATCAGGTAGAACTCCTTCTCGATGCTGGAGACGTTGTTCGGGTTCTTCGAGTAGTCGAGCTTTGTCCCGCTCTCCTCGATCTTCTCACGCATGAAGTCGACGGCGGCGCGGGTGATGCCGGTGGCCATCGACGCCACCATGGGGCGCGTGTTGTCGAAGGTCTTCATCACGCCCTTGAATCCCTCGGTGCCCTGCTTCACCTCGGCGCTGCCGAGGATGTTGCTCTTCGGGATGCGACAGTTGTCGAGCACGAAGGTCCCGGTATCCGACGCGCGGATGCCGAGCTTGTGCTCCAGGTGTTCCAGCTTGAAGCCGGGCCTGTCCTTCTCCACGATGAACGACTTGATGCCGGACTTCCCGGCCTTCTTGTCGACGGTCGCCCACACCACGACGCAGTCGCAGCGGTCGGCGCAGGTGACGAATATCTTCTCGCCGTTGAGGACCCACTCGTCGCCGTCCAGCACCGCTGTGGTGGTGATGGAACCGGAGTCGGAGCCGGAGCCCGGCTCGGTGATGGCCATCGCCGCCCACATCTTGCCGAAGCGCTCCATCTGTTCTTCCGTGGCCACGGCGGAAATCGCCGCGTTGCCGAGGCCCGCGTTGGGTATCGAGAGGAGGAGGCCGGCATCGCCCCAGCACATCTCCTCGATCACGGCGACCGTGGAGAGGTTCATTCCCTTCTTGGGCTTGCCGTTGCCGGACTCGGCGGCGGGCTTATCATCATCTTCCTTTTTTTTCTTCTTGGGCTTGCCGAGGATCTGCATCCCCCGGAACATGTCGAGCTCCTTGGGGTAGGTGTGCTCCTCCTCGTCGTACTTCCGCGCGATGGGGCGAAGCACCCCTTTCGCCAAATTGTTGATGCCGTTTCTCAGGTTCGCGATATATTCGGGCGTTTCAAGGTTCAGCATTGTCTTCCTCCGTTGATCTTTTTCCCTTGCGGGAAATGCTCAAAGTTTACCACAAAGGCACGGAGGGCACAGAGGGGTTTGATATTGCCGACCGTCTGAATGATACAACGCGATGTATCATAATTATTTTTCCCTCTGTGCCTCTGCGTCTCTGTGGTTATTGTCATGTCGTTTCCTGTTTTGGTGATACGATCACACTGTCGCCATGCCTTCCAGGATCGCGATGCCGCGTCCGTTGCGGTAGTAGCGCTCCACCGGGTGCTCGCGTATGTAGCCGTGCCCGCCGAGGACCTGCACGCCGTAGTCAGTGATCTTCATCGCCATCTCGCCCGCGTAGAGCTTGGCGAGGTACGATTCCCTTCGCGCGTCGCGGCCGGCTTCCAGGGCAGACGCGGCCTTCCAGGCCATGAGCCTCATGGCGTCCACCTCGTAGGCCATCTCCGCGATCATGAACGCGATCGACTGGCGGCTCGCGATCGGCTCGCCGAACTGCACGCGCTCCTTCGCGTAGTTGCGCGCGTACTCGTACGAGGCGCGGGCCACGCCGGTCCCCATCGCCGCGATGGCGGTGCGGGTCTTCTGGAGCAGCGTGTCGTATCCTTCCGCGCCGCAGAGCTTGTTTTCCTTCGGAACCTGGCAGCCGGTGAAATGCACGGTGGATGTGTCGAGCGTGTTCAGGCCGATGTTCTTTTCCCGCTCGCCCACGGCCATGCCGGGAGCGCCCGCGTCGACGATGAGGAGCGACGGTTCGCCGTCGCACTTCGCCGCGACCAGCAGGTGCTTCGCCCTGTCCGCGAGCGGCACGAAGCACTTGACGCCGGTGATCGAGTACGATC
>JAGODF010000251.1 GCA_017998375.1 Spirochaetota bacterium | reverse complement strand
CCCCAGCGGAGCGAGCAGGTCGATGCGCGCGTCGCGGGAAGTCTCCCTTCCCTCGGCGATGTCACTGCTGTGGCCTATCATGTCGAGGAGGAGTGCGTCGGGATGGCGGAAAATGCCCCCGGGGTCGCCGCCGTGCTGCGCCGCCCGCGCCACGAGCGAGATGAGATCGATATCACCGCGCCGTGAATCAGCCGCTGCGAGCGAGAACAGCAGCGCAAGCTGCGACGGCGCCGTGTAGAGCCCGGGCTTTTTCCAGTTGGATTCCTTGCCCTTCAGCGCGGGAGTGGGATCCGTGTAGCCGGTGATCTCTCCAAAGACGGAATGGATGTGCCCCTTCCCGAGCCCGTTCATCGGCGAGGCCAGGGCGTCGCCGGCGATGGCGCCCCAGAAGGCACCGCGTATCTTTTCCGCGGGCGCGTCCAACGGCGCGGTCATCCCCGGGAGTTCATGAGCGGGTTCTGGCCAAGCCAGTCGCTGTACTTCCGGTCCGCGGTGAAGGTGCAGGTGGGAACGAGGACCGGCACGTTCTGCACGCCCAGGCACGCCAGGTCCATCTTCCAGTCCGCCGGGGGAAGGTCACGCGCCATCACGACGTACAGGATAGTGTCGCTGAAATCCTCCGGTCCCTTCCGGTCCTCGACGCCCAGGCGGAAGAAATCGGCGCTCCCTCCCTTCATCACGCCCTTGTCCAGGATGTCGAACGCGGAGCCGCGGGCGCGTACCGTCTTGTAGTTCACGTACAGGTGCCCGCTTTTCACCGCGTCGGCGCGGAGCGAACAGTAGTCGCCGCCGTCGATGCGGGCGGCCACCCAGGCCCAGTCCTCCCGCAGGGAAAGCGCCACCCGCTTCGCCTGCTTGAAGGCGTTCTCCTTGATTTCCTCGGTGAATTTTTCCGGCATCACGGGTTTCGCGCCTCCGGAATTGTACAGTTCCGTGGTGATGAGGGTCTCGTCGCTGCCGTCCCTCGCGTACCAGAGCCCCAGGTACTTGTACTCAGCCCTGATTTTCCTCGCGTCGAAGAGCAGTGCGTCGCCCTTCATGCCGTTCTTGAATTCGGTTTCCAGAATTTTATACATGGGAGAAACTCCTTTGTCCGTGGAACAGTATGCGGCAGTTCGCGCATGCTGTCAATATCATTACGCGCGGTGCTGGAGAGCGATTTGTACTTGAATTATTTAATATCATCCCCCTTGAATATATCCGCAGGTCAAAGGGGCTGGTTACAATGAAAGCTGAAGCAATCACCGTGCTCAAATGGGTGCTGGTAATCCTTGCGACCGGGTTTGTCGCCCAGTTCGGGAAAATGTTCGCGCAATACCTGGTGCGCAGGGTCCGCGAGAGTCGCGGTGTGGCTGCCATGCCACCGGCCGCCGAGGGCTCGCCTGAAATGTGCGGGACTTCCGCGGTAAGCGAAGCCGAAAGGCAGCGCCTCAAGATGGAGAAGAAATCGCGGAAGGCGGAAATCAAGGCGGGTAAAAAGGGGGGATGATATCAGTCGCCGGGCGGGACCTTCTTGCCGGGATTGAGTATCCCTTGCGGATCGAAGGCCTTCTTGATTCGCCGCATCAGCTCCATCTCCGCGGCGGTCATCGCCAGCGGGAGATACCCCTTCTTCGTGAAGCCTATCCCGTGCTCGCCCGATATCGTCCCGCCGAACGACACCGCCGTCTCGTAGATGAGCTTCCGCAGTTCGATCACCAGCGGCTTCCATTCGACTTCCGGCATGCCGCCGCGGAGGACGTCCACGTGCACGTTGCCGTCGCCCGCGTGGCCGAACATGACGGAGCGCAGTCCCCGCGCGCCGAACTCCCGCTTTAACGCGGTGAGAAAGTCGTGGATGGCGGCGCGCGGCACCACGGAGTCCTCCGCGAGGAAGACCGGGCTCTTCCGCGTGATCGCCTCGCGGATGGCGCGCCGCGCCTTCCAGATCTTCTCGCGCTGCTCCCTCGTGGACGCGACGATGACGCCCGCGTCGTCGAGCCGCAGGGTCGTGACGATGAGCTCCGCCTGGCGGTACACGTCGTCCTCGGAGGGGCCGTCCACCTGGACCAGCAGGTGCGCCTTCGCCAGCGGGAACGGCATCTCCTCGCCCAGGTACTCCGCGACAAGGCGGAGCGCGTCCTCCTCCATGAACTCTATCGTTGTGGGGACGATTTTGTTCGCGGTGATGGCGTGGACCGCCTCCAGCGCGGAACCGATATCGTCGAAGGGGATGAGAAGGTCTATGGAAGCTGGGGGCGCCGGTATCAGCCTCAAAAATATTTTCGTGATGACGGCCAGCGTCCCCTCCGAGCCGGTGAGGAGCGCCGACAGGTTGTAGCCCGTGGCGTTCTTGATGAACTTACCGCCCGTGACGATGATCTCGCCCGTGGGAAGCACGAACTCCATCCCGATCACGTAGTCCTTCGTGGTGCCGTACTTCACGGCGCGCGGCCCGCCGGCGCTCACCGCCACGTTCCCGCCTATGGAGCAGGAATCCAGGCTGGACGGGTCGGGCGGATACATGAGGCCCGCTTCCAGCGCGCGTTCCTGCAGCACGCGGGTGATGGCGCCGGGCTCCACGACCGCGACCAGGTTCTCGCGGTCTATTTCCAGCACGCGGTCCATCCGCTCAAGGGAAAGCATCACGCCCCCGGTGACCGGGATGGCGCCGCCGGCAACGCCGGTGCCTGCGCCCCGGGGAATCACGGGAACATCAAGCTCGGCGCACATCTTCATGACCGTGCTCACATCGCTCGCAGTGGAGGCCATGACCAGGATGTCCGGAGCGCGCTCGAGGTCCGGCGTTTCATCGCGGGAATATTTCGCGAGCGCTTCTGCGTCGGATATCACCGCGTCGGCGGGGAGGGCCGCCGTGAGGCGGGAGAGGGCTTCGGCGATTGCGGCGCGTTCGGTCATGCCCGCGCGCCCCTTCAGCGGATTTTCGCGTCTATGTTGCCGCGCAGGTACGCGATGAACTCGTCCATGCCCTGGCCGGTGGTGGCGCTCACCTGGAAGATGTTCATCTTCGGGTTGGTCTTCCTCGCGCCGGCGAGTACCTCGTCCAGGCTGTAGTCCAGGTGCGGCAGGAGGTCTATCTTGTTCAGGAGCATGGTGCGGGAGGTGTTGAACATGGTCGGGTACTTCTCCGGCTTGTCCTCGCCCTCGGTGACGGAGAGCACCACGATCCGCTCGTCGTCGCCCAGCTCGAACTCCGCGGGGCAGACCAGGTTCCCGATGTTCTCGATGATGACCAGGTCCAGCTCGTCCAGGTTGAAGTCCTCCAGGCATTTCATGATCCAGCCGCTCTCCAGGTGGCAGTCGCTGTTGAAGCGCGCCGTCTCGATCTGGACGATGGGCACGTTGTGCTTGGCAAGCTTCTCCGAGTCCTTCGTGGTCTTCACATCGCCCTCGATGACGGCGATCCGGTAGTCCTTCTTCAGGGCTCCGATTATTTTGTCGGTGATGGTGGTCTTCCCGGAGCCGGGGGAGCTCATCAGGTCTATCATGTAGATCTTCTTTTTTTTCAGGAGATCCCGTATTTCGCCGGCGCGCTCTCTGTTCGATTCGAATATGTCTTTCAGGACCTTGATTTCCATGGCATACCTCCGCAACCGGGTCACAGCGTACAGGAAGGGCGTCTCCCGGTAAATAGATTTTTCTCGGCGCGGAGAATAATTCCGCGGAGCCGGCGGACAATAAAATTTCCGTTTTATCCATTTTAGAATTGAAAAAACGCGGTTTTATCAATAGATTTGTGCGATAAGGGGCGCCGGTAACATCGACGGGCGCCCGTTTTCACAAAGGGTGACCCGCCCTTTCCGGGCGTGGAGAAAAAAGGAGGACAGCATGATAGATTCCATCAAGAAGGCGCTGCTTACGGGTGTGGGACTGGCGGCCATGAGCAAGGAGAAGATAGAGGCGTGGGCCAAGCAGTTCGCGGAGGAGGCGAAGCTCGCGGAGGGCGAGGGGAAAAAGTTCGTCGAGGACATCCTCAAGCAGACCGAGGAGGCCCGCAAAAACGCCGAGGACCAGGTGTCGAAGTTCACCAAGGCCGCCCTGGACAAGATGGGGCTCCACACGAAGGCCGAGTACGATGAACTGAAAAAGCGCGTCGAGGAGCTCGAAAGGAAGATCGCGGGGCGGTAGGGGTGATACCCGGCATCGGCTCCATCGGCAGGGGATACCGGCACGTCCAGCGCTACCGGGAGATCATCACCGTCCTGGTGAAGCACGGCTTCGGCGACATCATCGTCCGGAGCCACCTGGACAGGTATATCGACCTCGGGAGGAAAATCTTTTCCTCCGCGGCGGAGAAGGAGTCCCTCACCCGGTGGGAGCGCATGCGGATGGTCCTCGAGGAGCTGGGCCCCACCTTCATCAAGCTGGGCCAGATCATGGGCAACCGGCCCGACCTCCTGCCGGGGGAACTCATCGCGGAGCTCGAGAAGCTCCAGGACGCGGTGAGCCCCGTTTCCGCGGACGATATCATCCGCGCCGTGGAACACGAGCTCCGCCGGCCGCTGGAAGAACTCTTCGCCGAATTTTCCCGCGAACCGCTGGCGTCGGCCTCCATCGCCCAGGTGCACCGCGCCGTGCTCCACGACGGTGACGAGGTAGCCGTCAAGGTGATGCGGCCCGGCATCGAGCGCACCGTCGAGACCGACCTGGAGATAATGTACAGCCTGGCGGTCCTGCTGGAGAAGTACATCGAGGGGATGGATATCCTCAATCCCGTGGGCGTGCTCCGGGAGTTCGAGAGAAGCATCAGGAAGGAGATCGACTTCACCGTCGAGGCGTCGCACATAGAGCGCTTCAAGAGGAACTTCATCCGGAACGAAAATGTCTTCGTGCCGGGTGTCTATCACGACTATTCCTCGAAGCGCATCCTCACCATGGAGTATGTTGAAGGCACGAGGCTGGCCGCCGTCCTGAAGGGCGATGGCGCCGCAGTGGACCGCGTCGCCCTGGCGCGCCTGGGCTCCGACGTGGTGCTCACCCAGGTCTTCGAGCACGGCTACTTCCATGCCGATCCCCATCCGGGAAACGTACTCGTCCTGGAGGGGGGAGTCATCTGCTTCCTCGATTTCGGGATGATGGGGACCATCTCCCCGTCGCACCGGGAAATCCTGTCGTCGCTGATTTTCGCGACGGTCGCCCGGGACGCCCGGCGCGTGGTGAAGGGCCTGGAGCGGCTCTCGGTCCACGGCGGCATCGAGAAGCCCTCGGAGCTGGAGCACCGCATCGGCGAGCTCCTGGACCAGTACAGCTACTCCTCGCTGAAAGAGATAGACGTGGCCCGGATGCTCGGGGACCTTCTCTCCACGGTGGTGGAATTCCGCCTCAGGCTCTCGCCGCAGTTTTTCCTGCTCCTCCGGGCCATTATCACCTTCGAGGGCATCGCCCGGAAGCTCGATCCTGACTACAACATGATCGAGCACCTGGAGCCGTTCGCCCGCAAGCTTCTGAAAGAAAGGATGAACCCCGTCAACCTGGCGCGCGACCTCGCCGGCACGCTCTCCGACGCCGCCTATCTCCTGAAAGACGTCCCCGGCGAGGCACGGGACCTTATCGACATGGTGAAGCAGGGCAGGGTGAAGATACAGTTCGAGCACCGGGGCCTGGACCCCATGCTGGAAAGGCACGACCGCATCAGCAACAGGATTGTGTTTGCCATCGTCACGGCGTCGCTTATAATTGGCTCGGCGCTTATCGTGCTGTCGGGGATCCCGCCGAAGTGGCAGGGCGTTCCCGTCGTCGGCATCGCGGGTTTCATAGGCGCGGGGCTTCTGGGTTTCTGGCTGCTCCTGTCGATCATCTGGAAGGGCAGGTTATGAAAAAAAAGGTAGTGTCGTTCCTGGCGTCGGGCCGGGGATCCAATTTCACCGCCGTGGCGGAAAAAATCAGGGGGGGCGATATCAACGCCTGCCTGGGAATACTGGTGTCCGACAGGAAGGACGCGCTTGCCCTGGCAATCGCCCGGGACTTCGGCATGGAGTCGTTCTTCGTCGACCCGAAGGCCCATGGCGGAAAGGAAGGCTACGAGAAGGCGGTCATAGACCTCCTTGATAAGGCGGGCACCGACCTCATCGTCGCCGCGGGATACATGCGCATCCTGGGCCCGCGCTTCGTCGCCGCGTACAGGAACCGCATCATC
>JAGODF010000008.1 GCA_017998375.1 Spirochaetota bacterium | reverse complement strand
CGCGGTGAGTTTCTTCTCCTTCATGATCCATTCGAGCGCCGCCAGGAACACCGACGACATTCCCGCCATGAAAACAGTGTAGCTCGGCGTCCAGAGGTTCTTGTTGATGGGAATCCAGTATGAGAGAAACATGCCGGCAGCGATGGCGATTCCGCCGGCGATTAATAGCGCACCGGTCGCGCGACGCCGGGTGCTTTCCCCGGAGCCCGTTCTCACGAGCAGATCGCCGGCCAGTGTGCCCGCAAGCGCGGAGGCGAGCGCCCCCAGGGTGCTCGCGATCCCCTCGGGATCGAAGCCGGGCACAGCCGCGTGCGCGTAAGTGTGCCCCGCCAGCAGGAACCTGTCCACGGCCAGGCAGACATTTCCCGTGGGCGAGAGCGCCGCGTCTCCCGGAGCGCCGGGCGCGAGGCAGTGCAGGATGAGCCCGTACCCCGCCAGCAGCGCGAGGCTTATCGCCCACCTCGCCCCGGCGCCGAAGCGCAGGAAGATGAGCGCCACGAAAAGATAGCAGACGCCTATCCGCTGGAGGACTCCAGGTATCCTCACCGACGCCAGGCTGAAGTCCGGCAGGAAGTTGATGGCAAGCCCCAGGCCGACCAGGACCGCGCTCCGGGTGATGATCTTCCGCGCCGAGGCCCAACGGCTGTCGCCGCGGGCTGACCGCGCGGTGAAAGAGAGTGATATCGACACGCCCAGGATGAACAGGAAGAAGGGGAAGACGATATCGGCCCCCAGCCAGCCGTGCCATGCCGCGTGGCGGAAGGCGCGGTAGACATGGGACCAGTCGCCCTGGTTGTTCACGATGATCATCAGGGCGATGGTGGCGCCGCGGAAGGCGTCGACGGCGCTGTATCTCCGGGTATCGGGCATGGGGCCTCCTTCCCGGATTACGGTGCGCAGGCGGATGAAAAGCAATCCTTTTTTCGGCGGACGCGCCGTCCCCGCGGCGGCGCGTTCCGTGCCGCCGGCGATTAATATCAGGCCTCCTCCGCCGTGAAATTCTCCTTGAATTTTTTCCCGATTCGCGCGATCCTCGTTCCCGCCGCGCTTTTCCGCGACGGCGTTTTCCGGCGGCAATCCCCGTTCACGTGAATGGAAAAGTTTCGGGAGGAAGGGTGGACCTTACCTATACCGCGAAGCAGCGCAAGATAAAGGAGACAGTGCGGGACTTCGCCGAGGCGGAGATCTCGCACGAAAACGAGGACGGCGTCCTCACGAAAGAGCTCATGGCGAAGATGGGGCGCCTCAGCCTCTTCGGCCTCCAGATTCCGGAGGAGTACGGCGGCGCCGCCCTCGACTCCGTGAGCGCGGCCCTCAGCGTCGAGGAGATCTCGCGCGTGTCGGCGAGCGCCGGGCTCTGCGTTTCGGTGCACAACTCCGTGTCGGCGCTTCCCCTCCTGGTGCACGGCACCGACGCGCAGAAAAAGAAATATCTCCCGGATCTCGCCTCGGGGCGTACCATCGGCGCCTTCTGCCTCACCGAGCCCAACGCCGGCTCCGACGCCTCCAGCATCGAGACGCGCGCCGTGCGCGACGGCGGCGGCAACTTCGTCCTGAATGGCCAGAAAGCGTACGTGACCAACGGCGGCATCGCCGGCACCTGCCTCATTTTCGCGAAGACCGGCGCCGGGCCGAAGGCCGCCATGAGCGTCCTCATCACCGAGTGGGGAACAAAGGGATTCACCCGGGGCGCCCTGGAGGACATGTGCGGCATGCGGGGCAATCCCGTCTGCTCGCTCTTTTTCTCCGACGCGGTGATACCAGAAGCGAACCTCCTGGGAAAGGAGGGCGCCGGTTTCAGGGTCGCCATGACGGCGCTCGACGCCGGGCGCATCGGCATAGGCGCGCAGGGCGTGGGGATCGCCCAGGCGGCGCTGGACGCGGCGCTGAAATATTCCGGGGAGCGCGTCCAGTTCGGGAAGCCGCTCTCGGCGCAGCAGACCATCCAGAACTACCTGGCCGACATGGCTACGAACATAGAGGCGTCGCGCATGCTCGTCTTCCGCGCCGCGAGCCTCAGGGACGCGGGAAAACCGTTCACGAAGCAGGCGGCCATGGCGAAGTACTTCGCCACGAAGACCGCCATGGAGGCGACCACGCTGGCCATCCAGGTCCACGGCGCCTACGGCTACTCGAAGGGCTACCTCGTGGAGCGCTACTTCCGCGACGCGAAGGTGACGGAGATCTACGAGGGCGCCAACGAGATCCAGCGCCTGGTCATCGCGCGGTCGCTCCTGGAGGAGCAGGGGAGGACCTGCCTGTGAGGATAGTCGCCTGCGTCAAGCACGTGCTCCGGTACATGTCCTACGACTCATCCGGCAGGAGGGCGGACCGCGCCTCGGTGCCGGGCACCATCAACCCCAACGACCGGGTGGCGATATCGCGCGCCCTTGCGCTGAAATCTCCCGGCGGTGAGCTCGTCTGCCTCTCCATGGGGCCGCCGGCCGCGGAGGAATCGCTCCTGGAGACGCTCGCCATGGGCGCGAACCGGGCGGTCCTCCTCTGCGACCGCGCCCTCGCCGAGGCGGACACCCTCGCCACGGCGTACCCCCTTTCCCTGGCGGTGAAAAAGATCGGCGGCGCGGACCTGGTAATCTGCGGCTCCCGCTCCTCGGACTCGGACACCGGGCACGTGGCGCCCCAGCTCGCAGAGATGCTCGATCTTCCCTACCTGTCGTACGTGACGTCGTTCTCCGTGGAGGGACGCGTCGTCCGGGCGGAGCGCACCGTCGACGGCTTCATCGAAGAGATCGAGGCGGACCTGCCGGCGGTGCTGTCGGTGAGCCACCATATCAGCGAGCGCGACTATCCCTCGCTCGCGGGCCTCAACCGCGCCTTTTCCTCGGGCGAAGTGGAGAAGTGGAGCGCGGCCGATATCGGCGCCGAGCCGGAGCGCGTCGGCAGGAAGGGGAGCCCCACGTGGGTGAACCGCATCATCACGCCGGAAAAGCAGCGCGTCGCCACCATCATCGAGGACGACCGCACCCAGGAGACCGCCAGGCGCGTCCTGGAATTTCTCAAGTCGCGCAACATCATGATCCGCGACAAGGTCCGTGCCAGGAGGGACGTTGAGAAATTCGAACTGTAACGGCATCTGGATCTTCGGGGACCACCGGAACTATTTCCAGGACCGGGTGACCCTCCAGCTCATCGCCCGCGCGAAGGAGCTCGCCGAGGTGGTGCACACCTACGTGGGCGTGGTGCTCCTGGGGTGGCAGGTGGACGAGTACGTGCTGGAATACACCGCGCACGGCGCGGACAAAATCTTCCTGGTGGAGGACGAGCGGCTCCGCGACTACTCCTCGGACCTCTTCACGGAGATCGTCGCCGACCTGGTGCGGGAGTTCTGCCCGGAAATTTTCCTCATCTCCGGCTCCGACTTCGGGCGGGAGATAGCGCCGCGGATAGGCGCGCGGCTCCTCACCGGAGTGTCGTCGGACTGCATCGCCCTGCAGATGGACGACGACGGCAACCTGGTGCAGATAAGCCCCGCATTCGACGGTAACGCGCTGGCGGAGATCCGCACCGAGCGCACTTTCCCGCAGATCGCCACGGTGCGACCGGGAGTGTTCACCGAGCGGAAGCACGATTACCGCGGCGAGGCGGAGCTGGTGCGCGTGAAGCCGGACCTGTCGCGCTACCGGGAGAAGGTGCGCGTGCGCTCCTCCCGGAAGGCGGACGCGCCGGCGTCGGGACTGGAACGCGCGGAGTGCGTCGTCTGCCTGGGAAAGGGCGCCGCGCGGAAGGACCAGATGCGCAAGCTCCAGGACCTGGCGGACCTTCTCCAGGCGGAGGTGGGCTGCACGCGGCCGCTGGTGGAGGAGGGGAAGATGGACCACGACCGGCTCATCGGGCAGACCGGCAAGTGCGTGAGGCCGGAGCTCCTGCTGGTCGCGGGCGCTTCGGGCGCGGTGCAGTTCACCGCGGCCATCCAGACGAGCAGGTGCATCGTGGCGGTCAACAAGGACCCGGGCGCGGCGATTTTCAAGTACTGCGACATCGGCATCGTGGGGGACGCGGCCTCGTTCGCCGGGAGGCTCGCGAAGGAACTGAAGGAGTGACCGGGACATGAGAATAAAGATATCGGACATACGCGTGAGCGAGCGGGTTCGGGTGGAAACCGGGGACCTCGCGCCCCTGGTGGACTCGATGGACCGGCTGGGCCTCATCAACCCCATCACCGTGACCGACACCAACCAGCTCCTGGCGGGGTATCGACGGCTCCAGGCCGCGAAGCGGCTCGGCTGGGAATTCATCGAGTGCACCGTGGTGAAGCCCGCGACGAAGATGGAGATGCTCCGTATCGAGGCGGACGAGAACATCACCCGCAAGGACTTCACCGAAGAGGAGATGGACCGCTACGAGGAGATGCGCCGCTACCTCGCGGCGCGGGGGCTCGTGAAGCTTTTTCTCTGGCTGAAGCGCCTAATCAAGAAACTGGTTGCATTCCTGAAGGGGCTGCTGCATCGGCGCTGACGAGGCCGGCGCGAAGCGCCGCCTGTATTCCGTGGGAGTCTCGCCCATGATCTTGAGGAACACCCTGTTGAAGGTCGCCAGGCTTTCGAAGCCGTTGTCGTAGGCGATGTCGATGATCCTGTCGCCCGTATCGCGCAGGCTTTCGGCGGCGTCCCGGACCCTGAGCTCGTTCACGTAATCGCCCATTCTCCTTCCCATGCTCGCCTTGAACTTCCTGCTCAGGTGGTCCACGCTCATCCCCAGCTTTTCCGCCAGTCCCTCGCGGGAGATATCGAACTTGTAGTTGTCGTTCAGGAACGCGACGGCCTGCCCGATCTTTTCACCGGTGTAGGGGGTGATGACGGGGGTCGCCGCCGCGCGTTCCCGCACGCCGCTTTCGGCGAGTATCAGCCGCACGCCCCGGCGCACTACCGCCAGCGCCATCCAGACCAGGCAGAGCAGGGAAGCTGCCAGCGACGGGTAATGATGGAGATCTGGGGCGAAGTGTATCTTGATGATGTAGACGGCGATAACCGTCGCGGCATGCACGCCCAGCAGCAGCGACAGGGCGAGCACTCTGACAACGAGGACCTTCCGGTCGCCCGGTGTCGCGATGTTCAGCCGGAAGAGGAAGTACCATATCCCGGCAAGGCTGGCCAGCAGGAAGATATTCGACACGAAGCGGAACGGGATGCTGATTTCCAGCAGGTCGGACATGGAAAGGATGACGGGAATGGGAGACAGGCCGAAAACAAGGACCGTGCTGATAATGCCCGGCTTTTGATACAATACCGCGTACAACATTGTCGTCAGCAGACGTTGTGCCTTATTTCTCATACATACCCCATCGCCGGTGCGAATTAATGCTGTAAAGCCTTTGTTTTTTTCCAGCTTTTGCGGCAATATAGTACAAAAGAATAAAATGTCAACAAGAAACCGACGAGTCAGTTTGATTTATGTCCAATGTGCTGGTTCTTTTTGGTGGGTTAGAATTAACATTTGTAGACAGGCGTAGAAATTGTGCAAATGTTGATACCGCCATTCAGGAGGATGCCGATAAAAGTGTTGCGCGTGATATCATTCCGCCCTTACAGTATTTCCGATAAAATTTGAAAGGCAGGTACAACCGGCATGAACTACCGCCTGATCCCTCCCGCGGCAAGCGGGGGCGCCGTCGTTCTGAAGAGAAAATACGGCCTGCAGCGTTTTCTCGGGATAACGCTCCTCGTGCTTGGCGTGCCCGTGTTCCTATCGGGACTGCTGTTCCTTCTCGCGGATGAGGGCGATATGCACGGCTCGGTGCTGTGGACCGGCATCGGGCTCTTCCTGCTGTCGGCGGGCGTGCTGGTCTTCACCCAGGTGCAGTATCCGGACACGTTCACGTTCGATAACGGCCTCGGGGGGCTGGTCATCGCGGAAAAGGGCCGCCGCGGCGCCACGGCCCGCGTCCCCTATGCCGACATCGCGGGTTTCCGCGTCCGGGCGCACCGCCAGGACAACGGGATCATGTATGCCGTGGAAATGGAGAAAAGGGACGGCGCCTGCTGGGCGTTCCTTTTTTTCCGGGGCGAACAGGGTGCCCGGGAGGCCTGCGATCTCCTTTCGCGCGGCGTGAACCTGGACGCGGCGTCGGTTCCGCTTCCCGCCGCCGAGGAAGCGCCGGGCGGCATCAGCGTCGCGGACCGCGGCGGGGTGAAGATCATCACCTGGAAGAAGAGCCAGTCGTTCACCGGCTTTGTCGCGGGATACGCCCTCATTGCGGGATTCGCCATGGCCATCTTCGGTAGTGGTCCCATGGTGGAAAAGAACAGGTTTGCTTACTTCATCGCCGCGGGATTCGCCGCGGTGGTGGTGATCATGGCGCTGGTGAACCTGGTGTACGCGGTCCGGCGGCGGTACGTCGTGGAAGTGGGCAACGGGCTTTTCCGCTACTACACCACGGGCCTCGCGCTGAAGGGCCTGAGCTTCTCGCGGCCCCTGACGGAGATCGACTCCATCCTCTTCAATTTCTCGATACGGCGCGGCGAAACGACGCTCCACGTGCTCTCCCGGGAGGAGAGGGAAAAGCTCCTGGCTGTCACGCGCGGCGAGGTGGCGCTGGGCGATATCATCGCGTCGGTGAGCTTCATGGCCCGCCTTCCCCGCGTCGATACCGGGCACCTCGGTGTGCCCGGGAAGCTCCGCCTGGAGAAAATCATCCAGGACGCGGTCAGGGACAAAACCGGCAGGGAAGGGCTCTGAACCGTCACTTCGCCATATAATCGGCTGGCGTCTTGATGTCCAGCTCCATCTCGTAGACGTCGCCGTACATCCGGGTGACGCGGAACCCTATCTTGTAATAGATCCTGATGGCGTGCGTGTTGTTGCTCTCCACCATCAGCCATATCTTCTTTCTCCCCAGGTACAGGGCCCGCTGGCAGATCTCCTCTGTGAGCCTGCGGCCTATCCCCATGCCCCGGTAGTCCTGGTGCACGAACACGATCAGCTCGCAGAAATCGCCGCCGGGCACGTCGATGACCGACGCGTGCCCTATTATTTTTCCATCCTCCTCGGCGATGAGGTTGAACTTCTCGTGGAGGAGTTTCCTGAGCCATTTTATGCGCAGGGGCTCAACCGGGGGCGGGAGTCCCATGATGTAGTTTTTCGGCTGAAAATTCCTGTACATGGCGAGGAGGTGCCCGTAATCGCTGTCCGCGAGGTTTCGTATGGTGCAGGTGCTGTTTTTCCTCTCGGTCATGTGCTGGTCCTTCCAAAAATCACCGGGAGCGGCCCGATATCGCCCCCCTGTAAAAGGTAATCCCTGATGATTGAAAAAACAAGCATTATTGGACCGCGTTTTTTTGCGATTTTTCTCCGTGGCGCAAATTATTCTTGCCGGGAAGCGGCGAGGCGCTTCACACTTCGCGTGATACCAGCACCGTGCAGGGAGGCGCGTATGGACGGATCAATCAGGCCCCGCAGGACGCGGATGACGCGGGTCCTCCGGGACCTCGCGGCGGAAACCGCGGTCGACAGGAAAAAGCTCATCATGCCCCATTTCGTCGTGGAAGGGAAGGGCGTCCGCCTGCCCATAGACTCCATGCCGGGCATCGAGCGGGTTTCCGTGGATAACCTGCTGCGCGACGCCGGGACCGATTTCAACGCGGGAATCCGCGCGCTGCTCCTGTTCGGCATCCCGGACGCGAAGGACGACAGGGGTACCTCCGCCTTCGACGGAAACGGCATAGTGCAGAAGGCGGTGCGCGACCTGAAGAAGGAGCTCCCGGACGCCTGCGTCATCACCGACGTCTGCCTCTGCGAGTACATGAGCCACGGCCACTGCGGCATCGTGAAGGACGGAAAGATACTGAACGATCCCACGCTGGAGGTCCTCGCCCGCACGGCGCTCTCCCACGCGGAGGCCGGCGCCGATGTGGTGGCCCCTTCCGACATGATGGACGGGCGCGTGGCGGCGATACGAAATCTGCTCGACAAAAACGGGTACGCCGATATCCCGGTGCTCTCCTACGCGGCGAAGTACGCCTCGGCGTTTTACGGCCCGTTCCGGGAGGCCGCGGGAAGCGCGCCCGCCTTCGGCGACCGGCGGAGCTACCAGATGGATTACCGCAACGCGCGCGAGGCCGAGAAGGAAATACTCCTGGACCTGGAGGAGGGTGCCGACATGGTGATGGTGAAGCCGGCCCTGGCGTACCTGGACATCATACGCCGCGCGAGGGAGCTGGTTCGCGTGCCGCTGTGCGCCTACAACGTGAGCGGCGAGTATTCCATGGTGAAGGCCGCGGCGCGCGCCGGCTTCGGCGATGAGCGCGCCCTGGTGACAGAGATTCTCACCGCCGTCTTCCGGGCCGGCGCCGACTTCATCATCACCTATCACGCGCGCGATATTTTCACGAAGGGATGGCTTACCGATGAAAACTAAGATCAGGAAATCCCTGGACCTCTTCGAGAGGGCCCTGGACGTCATTCCCGGCGGGGTGAACTCGCCGGTACGGGCCTTCCGCTCCGTGGGAGGGGATCCGCTCTTCATGAAGTCCGGCTCCGGACCGCGCATCACCGACGAGGACGGCAACACCTACATCGATTACTGCATGTCATGGGGGCCGCTCATCCTGGGCCACGCCGATCCCGACGTGGTGAAGGCGGTGGCGGATGCCGCCGCGCGCGGGACCAGCTTCGGGACGCCCAACCGCCTGGAAGTGGAAATCGCCGAGATGGTGGCGGACTGCTTTCCTTCCATAGAGAAGGTCCGCTTCGTGAACTCCGGCACCGAGGCGACCATGAGCGCCATCCGCCTGGCCCGCGGCTACACCGGGCGCGACAAGATCGTGAAGTTCGAGGGCTGCTACCACGGGCACGCCGATTTCCTGCTGGTCGCCGCGGGCTCCGGCCTGGCGACGCTCGGCACGCCCGACTCCGACGGCGTGACGAAAAAGAACGCCGAGGACACCATCGTCATCCCGTTCAACGACCCGAAGCGCCTCGAGGAAGTGCTGGGAAAGCAGCATGAGGATATCGCCGCGGTGATCATGGAGCCGGTGCCGTGCAACTACGGGCTGATACCGCCGGCGAAGGGATACCTGGAGGAGGTGCGGAAGCTCTGCGACCGCTACGAGGTGCTCCTGGTGTTCGACGAGGTCATCACCGGCTTCCGCCTCTCCCGCGGCGGCGCCCAGCGCTATTACAACGTCACGCCGGACATCACGACGCTCGGCAAGATAATCGGCGGGGGGCTCCCCGTGGGCGCCTACGGCGCCAGCGCCGACATCATGTCGAAGGTGGCGCCCGAGGGCCCGGTCTACCAGGCGGGGACCCTTTCCGGCAACCCGCTCGCCATGGCGGCGGGCATCGCCACGCTCGGGAAGCTCAATTCCATCGGCGCGTGGAACCTGCTCCGGGAAAGGGCGCGCCGGTTCCGCGAGTTCCTGGAGCCGACGCTCCGGAAATACGCCGGCAGGTTCCTCTTCTCGCAGCTCGAATCGATCTTCACCTTCACCTTCACCAGGGAGGCCGCCATCACCCGCCTGGGCGACGTGAAGGGCGCCGACATGAAGCTCTTCGCGGATTTCCACCGGGAGATGCTGCGCCGCGGCGTGTACCTGGCGCCCTCGGGATACGAGGTGGGTTTCCTTTCGACGGCGCACACCGAAGACGATCTGGCGAAGACGGCGTCCGCTGTGGCGGAATCCCTCGACGAGGTGCTGTAGGGATCAGGAGCGCTCCAGCCGCTTCTCCTTCGGGAGGGTGACGCGGAGGGTGAGTCCCGTCGCGCCTTTGCGCGACGCCCGGATGAGCCCGCCGTGAAGCACGAGTATCCTCTGCGCCGCCGCGAGGTTGATGCCCCCGGTGCCGTAGAAGAAAGGATCGAAGATGAACTGGATGTCCCCGTCCTTCATTCCCGCAGCGTCGCACTCCAGCCGGAGCGCAAACTCCATGGGGGTGAACGAAGCAACGATTCCGAAGCGGCGCCGTGCGCGGCAGGCGTCCATCAGGCGGCCCGCGATATCATCCAGCGCGCCTTCCAGCTTTTCCCTGTCCATCCAGACGAAATATTCGGAGGACTTCATGCTGTCCCCGTGGAACACGATCTGCTTCCCGGCGGCCGACGTGCGCGCCCGGTCCATGACGCGTTCAAGCACGGGGACGATGTCCTGGTAGGTGAAGCGCACATCGGCAAGGTCGGAATAGCGCTCCACCCCGGAGACTATCCTGTTGAGGCGCTCGGCGTCGTCGCGTATATAGCCCAGGAACTTTTTTATTTCGTCGATATCGCGCTTTTCCTGCGAGCACTTGCGCAGGAGCAGGTTCGCGTACCCGCCGATGGAGACTATCGGGTTGCGCACCTCGTGGGCCACGCTGTCGGCGATCTGGCGGAGCGATTCCACCAGGTTCTCGTACTGGCGGTAGACCTGGCGGGCCAGTGAGCGCTCCTTCCTGTGGAGCCACCAGAGCTCCGTGACGTCCTGGATGATGATAAACAGGAAACCGGCTTCCGTGCGGTACAGGTGCGCCCGGAGCATCAGTTCCCGCTTCCCCCTGCGGTACGCCGTTTCGGCGGTGCTCCCCTCGGTTTTCCCATTGAGTGCTTCGCGGAGGAGGCAGAGGAAATCAGGATTTTTTGCCTGGAAGAGGTCCCGGGCCCGGTATTCCTTCCGGGAACCGATGCGCAGGCCCAGGATGGTCGCGGCGGTGCCGTTGTAGAACACCAGCCTCTCATCCCCGTCGAAGGCGATGATGCCTTCCTCGAGATTGTCGAGGATCGTGATGAGCTGCGTGTTCAGATGGTTGGAGTTCATGCCGGATTCCGCGGATGAGTGTAGACTATCATCCGCCCATTATCAACAGTATTTCTGCCGGGGAGCCGTTTTATACGGCCGGGCGACGGCCGATAAGGCTGGCCCAGGAGCGGCCCGCTTTCGGGCTTCGGGGTGTTGCAGATATGATACTGTGTGGTTGATTTTCCATGGCACTAGCACGCCGGGGCGGAAGTGCGGCGGAAGCGTGCGGTAATATGCAAAAAGTCCTGAATGGTTCAATGATTAAATATCATACATAAAAACGGTCTGGCACGATTCCTGCTTAATATCTTGTCAGGTGGCAATCATGAATATCTCGATTCTTGAAATTTTCACCGTGTTCTGGATAGCGGCCCTTCTGTGGGTTGCGGTTGAGTATTTCATGTACAGGTTCAGCAGGCAGCACCGCGACAGGACGATGACGGACCAGTTCAGGCACGAGTGAGCGGCACCAGCAATCCATTTGTTCATATCAATCAATCCCAAATTAACAACACCGGGGGCCACCCCGGTTTTTTTTTTACCCTTCCCTCGATTTCACCAGCCTGTACACCGCCTCGTTGAAGGGGGACCTGATTCCGTGTTTCAGCCCCGTCCGGATGATGTGTCCGTTGATGCTGTCGATCTCGGTGTGACGGCCCGCGTCCAGGTCCTGGAGCATGGAGCAGCGGTTGCGCGCCGTCCGGGCGCATACCTGGAGGGCGGTCTCGATCATCTCATCGGGATCGAGGGATACGCCCTCGGCCGACGCGGCGGCGGCTCCCTCGCGGATGATCGATTCCATCAGGGTGGCCAGGTGCTCGTTCCCGATGATCTTCCCGTTCTCCAGGCCTGATAGCGCCCCCAGCGGGTTGATGCCGGCGTTGATAAGGGCCTTCTTCCAGACGGCCTCCTCCGGGTTCGGGGTGATAATTATCGCCAGGCCCGCCTTCTCCAGCAGGCCGCGCGCCTCCGCCAGCGCCGTGTCGTCCCCGGAACCGATAACTATCTCTCCCAGGCCTCCCAGGACCACGGACCCCGCACCGTCCTTGTAGCCTCCTATTGTCGTGGTGCCGTACACCAGCCGGGCCCCCGGAAGCTCCCGCGCCAGGATTTCCCTGTTGCCCAGGCCGTTCTGCAGCGACACGACTATCGTGCCCTCCTTGAGGTGCGGGGCGATATCCGCCGCCGCGGCGCGGGTGGCGTGGCTTTTCACGAAAATGAAGACGATGCCGCACTCCCGCATCGCTGCGGGATCGGAACCGGCGGCAAGCGGGACGACGCGCTCCGCGCCGTCCTCCAGGCGGGCCCGGAGCCCATTCTTCAGGGCCTCCACGGTGGCGCGGTCCTTCTCGTAGACGCGGAATTCCACGCCGGCCCTGTGGAAGAAACAGCTGAAAAGCGCCCCCATGGCGCCGGCGCCCACTATCCCGGCGGTTGTCATATCGGCCTCCCCTCGATGAATGCGCCTGCGAGATTGATGATGCCCTGATTGGGCCATGGTACGCCGGAAAGGTCAAGAGGTTTTGCGGGGAAGCGCGAATGAGCGCCCGCGGTAACAGGCGCTACTTCACCCTGGTGATGTTTTCACTCTGCGTGATGTTTCCCTTTATCTTGAAGGGGATGATGTACCAGCCGCCGCGCTTGTACTGGTTCAGCTGCAGGAGGGCGGGATTGGGCAGGTCCTGGATGAAGTTCTTGTTGAACTCCAGGCTCATTTTTAAATCGCCGGCGAGGTCGCGGTTCATGTAGCCGTCGAGCTTAAGCCTGATATCGGGCGCCTCGAACTGGAAGAGGTTCACGTAGTAGTTGGGGCCCAGGATGTTGAAGTTGCCGTAAATGCGGCTGAACTCCAGGTCCTTGAGCTTGTAGCGCATCTCTGAAAGCACCACGCCCAGGCCGTTCTGGATCCCCGTGTCGACGAGCTTGCCGCTGGCGATGGTGAACTCCAGGCGCCCCTTCGCGGTCTTCTCCGGCCCGGCGCCCTTCTCAACCCGGAAGCCGAGCTCCGCGCGCCCCTGGGCCGTGCCGAAGAACCTGTTTTTGAACTTGTCGGAGAGCTCGGCGAGGTTCTGCACGCGGAGCCGCTCGAAGGTGAACGATGTCTCCACGTCCATGGCGTTGCGCGAAAAGTCTATCAGCCCGCGTCCCTCCAGGTCGCCGCCCATGAATTTCGCCGACACCCTGTTGACGGTGACCTGCTTCCTGCTGGTGCTGAACGCGGCGAAGGCCTGCGTGAAGGAATACCTGTCGATGAAGAGCTTCTGCACGTTCACCCGGCCCGTCACCGCGACGGGAATGGTGACGCCGGAAAAATTCATGTCGGAGTCCCCCGGCTTCTCCGTGTCTATGGTCATCTCCTTCGCCTCGGCATGGACCACCAGCTTGTCGAAGTTGCGGCCCAGCGTGGCGATCGAGACGCGGAACGGTGTGTCCAGTATCGTCAGGCTGATATTCTCCTTCTGGAAGGTGTTGCCGGATATCCGGATCGTCTCGTTCACGTCGCGTATGATCTTCTTCCGGTGACCCAGGGAGGCCCCTGAAATTTTCAGCTCCGCGTTGACCGTGCCGTTCTCGTAGCTGAAGTTCCCCGCGGCGTTGCCGTAAAGGCTGCCCGGTAGAAACGGTACCAGGTCGCGCACGTCCGCGAAGTCCACGCCGATTTTCGTGAGCACCAGGCGGTCGATGTCCCCGCTCACCGGGATGCTCAGCGTCTTCATCTGCACGGCGGATTTTCCCGATTCCCCCGAGGTGTTGAAGATGAGGGTATGCAGCGACGGAATGTGGACCCGGCAGTGCCCGTCCACGGAAAGGAGCTTTCCCGTGCTCAGGAGGGAACTTCCCCGCGCGTGCCCCGTCACCTCCTCCCCGGTGACGACCAGGTCGGTCACCGTGCCGTCGAAGGACCTGAAGGGGAGGGGGCCGCTGGGCTTCCACAGGTAGACCCAGGCCAGCGAACAGTTGTCGAGCTTCAGATCGGACTTCAGGGAGAACGCGCCCTTGTCGTCCGTGGCTATCATGATGGAATCGGTGCGCAGGGCGCCCCGTTTCTCCGGGAGCTGTATCGCGCAGTCGCTGACCTCGATCTTTTTCGTGTCCGAGATGTCGACGGTGCCGCTCACCGTGTAGGTGCCCTCGAGGGGCTTCATGCTCGACGGCGCGTTCTGCAGGCTGATCTTCGCCTTCGCGAGGCTGATGTACGCGAGCTTCGTGGAGAAGGCCGATTCCTCCCCCGGCGCCAGGTCGCGCAGCAGCCGGTGCAGGTTCGATTCGTCCTTTCGGTACGCGATATTGAGCTGCAGTCCCTCGACCGAGATGTGGTTCAGGTCGAAGCGCCTTTTCAGCAGGGCGTTGAGCGATACGCTGACGCGTCCCGCACCGGCCCTGGCGAGGACCTCGTTCTTGTCGGTGGGGCCGTCGTACACGGTCACGTCGGTGAGATAGATGCCCCGGATGCCGTAGTCGATGCCGCCGATGGTGACCTTGCGCTTCAGCGCCTTCTCGGCCCTCTCTATCGCGAGGGCGCGCACGGTCTCCTTGGGGAACAAGTACAGGAAGAGCGAAACGCCGGCGGCGCCGGCGATCAGGAGGGAAAGGACAATTACTGCCGCGATCTTAAATGACTTTTTTACTCGCCTCACGCTTCCTGTCCATCATCGCTTTTTTCTTGAAGTACTGGACCGTCTTGTCGAGTTCCTCGAGATCGGTGCAGATGACCTTTCCGCCATCGAGCCTGAAGTGCTTGTCCTCCAGGAGCTGCACGGCCAGGACTTCCCCCTTCTCGGGCGGGATGCCCACCATCTTCATCAGCTCCTTGATCCCGAATTCGAAGTTGTGGGCGACCTTTGGTCCAATCTTGATGCGATGCGTGTCCAGCTGCGTGAGGAGCGTGTCGTATATCCGGCCCAGGGGATCGCTGATCATCAGGTTCGCGAGCTGCTTGTATGCCGTCCATATCCGTTCGCTCAAAAGCTGTATCAGCCTGGTGGCGAGCTGCGGCTGCGCCTGCACCATGCCCTCGAAGTTCGACTTGTTGATGGCCAGAAGCGTGGTGTCGCCGAAGGAGATCGCAGAGGCGCTCCGTGGCTTGTTGTCCAGTAGCGCCATCTCGCCGAAGATGTCGCCGGGCTTGAGCACCGCCAGGAGCACCTCCTCGTCGACTATCTTGGTGATCTTCACCCTGCCGCCCTGGATGATGTACAGCTCCATCCCCGGCTCGTTCTCGCAGAAGATCATCGTGTTGTCCTTGATGTTCCGGGTGAGCGAGTCGCGCTGGGCCCCGTCTTCGATCTTGAGGGGCGCCTTCAGCGCCTTGAGCCTGGCCAGCGCGGTCTCGCGGTTCGGATGGGTGGGGCAGTACTGGATGAACCGCTGGTACGCGTAGGTGGCGTGGTTCAGCACCTTGTGCTTCAGGTAGTACTCGCCGATTTTGAAAAGGTGAGACGGGTCCTCCTCCACGGCGTTCTTGAAGGTGAGGCGCGTGATGGCCGTGTCAAAATCGCGGAGCTTCCTGCTGAAGAAGCGGATGATCTTCATCGCCACGGCCGGGTTTTTCTGGATGAGGATGCCGAACTGCTCGCGCTCCACGGAGATGAGGGACACGTTGGTCAGGGCGATGGCGGTTTCCGTCCGGGCGTGGCCGCTCATGCACGAAATGACGCCGAAGAAGTCGCCGGGGCCGGCGATGGAAAACGGCTCCTCGGCGGAGACCGGGTTTTCCTTGGAGAGCTTTACCTTGCCTTCGCGGATGATATAGAAGTTGTCGACGCCACGCTTGCCCTCGACGATGATAAAGGAATTGGCCACATAGTTTTCCACTTTGAACTGCGCTGATGCCATTATTTACCCTTATTCATGTCGTAGTTCCGATGGTGTTACGCCGGCCTGCGGCGCGGGTGCATGAGACGATCCCGATGCCGCTCTATACAGAAAATCGGCATATACCTGCCGGGCATCAAGAACTTTATTGGCATATGGACGTGCCCGCGCTGGACAGATAATATACTATTGGAGTGCATAATTTAATCAAGCCCTTTTTTCAGGCTGCAAAGGGGCGATATGGTCCTGTGTGGGATGATAGGAGGTAGTGGCTCCTGCGGAACTTGTGGTGCGCGTCAGCCGAACCGGTTGATGCGGGAACCGGCCCCGCTGAACGAGGAGGCGTTCCGGTATGCGGCCGCGGCGATCCCCGATTCGCCGGTATGGGACGACAGGTTCCATTCCGCGGCAAGTCGCGACGACATGGGCCTGCCGGATGAGAGCTCAACCGGTACAAAGCGTGGAGGCTGTGCGTCGCTGCCGAAGCGCCGCATGGGCTCCAGCGGATCGAGGGCCGGCAGGTCCTGGGGCATGGGGAGACGCACGTCTTTCCTGAAACGCTTCATGAGTCCCTGGGGGCTGTCCGCCCTGCCGGCGGACAGGAAGTCCCTGTAGGGATTGGTGTAGGATGATGCTATTGGCGCAGCCATTGTGTATACCGTCCGGTTCCATTAATAATATACAAAAACCGTCGGTTGTGTCAAGAAATTTTGCCCTGCGGGGGTGTCCGGCGCCGGGTCATCCTACCGGGCCGATATGGAGGGAGCGTCCTCCCGGAGTTCGGCTGAACCCCGCAGAATGGTCTCCACGTACGACCGGTGGTGGAGCTGCAGGCCGATATGGTTGCCGGGAAGCACCCGGAGCGTGCGCCGGGCGCCGTTTTTCGCCGACGCCGGGTAGTACTTCTCCCAGAAGCGGTCGGCCTCGGCGCGGGTGATGTTCCCCGGGTCGCGGATCCCCATGTTTCGGTACTCGAACAGCGTATCGTCCTCGCCGAAGATGACGGTGATGCTCCCGATGCGCGGTACGGGCGCCGAGGTATCGTCCAGGTAATCCGTGCAGTCGCGTATGTCATGGAGAACCCTGGTGGTCCTCATGGGATTGGGGTCCCCCATGAGGCACGAGCCGTAGGACCGGAGGCAGTCGCCCGTGAAGCCCCGGGTCACACCCCAGGCGGCCCTGTTGATATGGCTCCCCTTGCCGGTGAAATATCCCGTGCCTATGCGAAGGGACTCCCAGGTGAAATTCGCGGCCAGGCATGATGCTGAATACAGTGAATTATCGCCCCATTTCACGTACCCGGCGGGGGAGATATGCGCGAGCCCTGATACTGACGATGGGTATTTCGACGCGATCCTCCGGGCCAGGATACCGCCGTGCGAGTATCCCACCGCCAGGAGCGACACTGGAATGGCCTTCTCGTCCGCGGCGCCCGGAGCCGGTTCTCCGTCAATTGTAAGCATCCTGCCGGAAATGGGCACATAGCTGTGGATGGACATGCCGCGCCGCACCAGTGCGTGGCGCACGGTCTCCATGAGCACCACTTCCTTGCCGGTATCGCCCCGCCAGGCCGGGTCACCTCCGTAGGGCGTGTCGCACACCACCGCCACGATGATACCGGATTTCGACCGCCGGGCGAACTCAGTCATGAACTGGTCGGCGTCGTCGGGGCGCCGGGCGTGGCCGTGGAAAAAGACGGCCAGGCTCCCGGCGAGCCGGCGCTCACGGGCGTCCCGCGCTCTTTCCTCCGCCGACCGTGCGTCGAACAACCGGTAATATGACTTCACGTAGTCGCCGTTGAACCGTACGGCGAGTGCTGCGTCCTCGACCCGGACAGGGGATGTACGCTCCATGGCGCCGGATTCCGCGTATGCGGAACCCGCGAGAGATGCCGCCATGGCGATAACTATCGGTATTTTCATCAATTATCAACCCGCTGATCGGTGATTGCCGTGAGACTCCGAATCCGGTTGCATGGATTTATTGTATCATGCATTAAACCGTCCGGTCATTTGGCATGGATAACATTTATAAAAATAGAGCTGATATCGCCCTCATTCTACTCAAAAGTCGGGAAATCAGGTAATAAGAACGGTAAATATACATAACCAAAATAATGTTGATTATTATATGGGGAAATGTAAAAAAAATTTCGGAACTGATTTGTCAGTATTATTTTTTATTGACCTTTCTGCCCAATCATTTGTATTATATATGGAAGTAAGTCCGGCCGGACGGAGGGTGATAGAGTTCAGCCGATTCTTATGGTGAAGGTATAAAAAGAAAGTAGATGGTTATGTGTGAGGAAGTGATGAGGGGATTTGTTCAGATGTGTGGAATGAATCAATGTTTCCCTCGTCCAAGAGAAAGGATGGGGAAGTATTGATGAGGGAAAGCCGCCCGGCTATTGAATGGGCGATTTCCCGTACGTAAACCCAGCCATGGCGCACAGAGCGCTTCCTTCCTTAATAACACCCACAAAACTGGATTTTCCGCGCAATATCGTTGGTAAGGCGCGGGGTCGGTTTTAACCGACGCGGGCATGCGCGGGAGAGCCGTGTTAAACTCGGAGTTGTGGGGGAAGCAGTGATGAAGAACACTTTATCGAAATCAATCCTGGGCCTCGGCTTTTCATTGATTTTCTTCATGTCGTGCGCGGAGATGGACCTCTCCGATTTTCAGCTGAACGATAACGTCGAATACCGCATGTTCAACCTGCTGGACGATTATCCTTCCCTCTACGAGGCGGTCAACTCCCTCGACCAGACGACATTCAACAGGCTGCTGGGCGACGCGGTGAACCATAAAAAAGATGAGTTCATCGCCATGCAGCAGGGCACGATTGATCTTTTGAGCTATAAGACGGATCCCGACGGCGAATACAACCCTGCCGATGGTTCGGGATACCATGAAAAAGATCCCGTGCACGAGCTTCTGGAACGCGCGAAATCGCTCCTCGAAAGGGTCATGGAGCAGGACGACAGGGACTTCGAAAGCGGCGCCACCTCCTATATGGCTGATATCTACAATTTCATCGACGATGTGCGCAGGGCCGATCTTGGATACGAGGCCGACATCGTGAGCATTCTTTCCAAGGGGGCGGGGTGCAGGCTCGATTATGAGTACGCCAATCCGGGGTACATGCTCGCGAGCACCGAAGAGAGCATCCTGGACATGATCGATCCGGCAACCCGGGTAGCCGCGGAACACCATCAGAAGAACACGGCAAAACAGCTCCTGTTTTCGAACAAGAACCTGACGCTTGATGTTTCTGGCAACATAGCGCCGAATGGCGATGGCATTGTTGATACGGGCCTGGGGAACTCGGTCCAGGGAACGCGCGCGCTTCTGATGGGCGTTATCGAGCTTCTGAGGAATTCTGATGTGCGTGAGAGCATTTACGACGTGATCCGCGAGCTGGGAAATGTTACTGCCGCGAAGGTCACCACGGCGGGTGGCGAGAAGGCTATGAAGCAAATACTGCGCGAGGAGATAGAGAATACGGAGGATTTCTTCACTGTTGGCGGGGCGGTCTATGGCGATGGCAGTACCGACACGTTGTACAGCCGCAGGAACGCTGATGAATATGCGGATTCAGAATTGCGTAATGTGAAAAAGGAACTACAGCCTCACATGATCTCCCAGCTTCTCCGCTCTGATCGCCCGGGGGCAATGTTCGCCGGGAACGGCACAACAGAGTATTTCCTGGAGCATTTCGTGAACAGTCTTCAGAATCTCAACATAGACTGGGACAAGGCGCACCTGGAGGAGTCGCTCTACGACATGCTGCGCTTTGATACCTATGGACGCGACAGGAGGAGTTCCGAAAATCATCCCGTTATTGGGCATCCTTCATACGCCGAGAGCATGCTGGAGGCGGTGATGTCGACCGGCGGGGTTACCACCAACATGGGATGGTTCGACGGCGGAACGACCAATGAACAGACCTATACCCCGAACGTGGACCATGGGCATGGGGCTCCCGCGTACAATATCACGCTGAATGACTCGGTTTTCGCGCTGCAAACTTCCGCGGACAGCCTGACGGGATCAACCATGTATGATCTCATCCTGGTGGGCGATATTTTTGATCCGTCTTCGACGCATTACCGCCGGACCTTTCGCAGCAAGGATCCCTTTACGAGTGCTGACGCGGCAACTGGAAAGTGTGTTTTGGCCTTTAACCAGAATTATTGCGCGCTCAATTTTCTCGCAACCCATAGCGTTGGCGATGTAGGATCCCCAACCGGTGGAAATCCAAACAAGGGGACGTCCGGCCCCAACGCGTTTGTTCCGTATAATCCAACCGGCACCAAGGACACAAATACCGCGGCTTTCAATATGAACTGGGTTGCCCGCGGCTGCTGGAACGGGGAAGGCCCCTATTACTACGCAGATCCCAACGCGGAAACAACCGAAATTAATGGTAAAATTTATCACCGTTACCTCAGGCCCAACGGGTTGACCTATGCGTATGTGCACAAGGCGGACCCGTCCGATACAAGCACCTGGGTATATTACTACCCGGCGGAAGGCAGGGACGCGAAGGACAGCAATATCGAGTACACCGGCCAGATGGTGAATACGCATGCTTCATTTAATTCGAATGTTGATTTAAGTGATGGTGTGTATGTTGAAGGTTTATATACGGAAAACAATATTCGAATAAGGATTGGTTCATCTAAGGACGTTGTTGTAAGTTTCGAAGGGGGGTTCTGGGGGCATACGTTCACCCAGACAGAGATAATCAACGCGATAAACAACGCCCTCGGGAAAAATCCCGATGGTGAAAACTATTGCAAGGTATTCAATACCAATTATCTCCAGATCCTGGCGGAAGGCGAAGTGATAACCATTTCTAACTCAAATAATCCTGCCGTTGGTGTCCCCGTCGATCGTTTCCTGATCAATGGATTTGACCAAGACGAAACGCGCACATTCCCCATTGATTGCTTCAGGCTGACTGATGACGCCGTGGTTCATGTGCAAATTGATAATGTGGTCAACAAGGATGTCACGTTCCCCAAGGGGAGCACCGACGGCGATGGTAACTGGAGTCCAACTGAGGCCGTGCAGTATATGCAGGCGCAGATCGGTTCTCAGTATGTATTCGGAATCGGCAACCGCAAAATCCTCGTTAAAAACAACAGCAACGTGGAAGGAGTAGCGAAAATTCACTTACAGAGGGTGTCCGGCGACAATGGTGTGTTGAGATTTTTCGGGTATAATGGCGACGAGGTTCTCCTTGATACCATACAGCGCTACAACCGGTATCGCGACACCTGGCATACCGATTATTACATGTTCCGGCTCAATGACGGAAAGTATTATACGCCCACCGACATGAGCAGCGGCACTGCAACCGAAGCTTCGTTTTTCATGATTGAGGAGATCATCCCGGAAAGTGAACCGAAACGCGCCTGCGCGAGCCAGGAAGAAGCGTTGTACCGCAACCTGCAGTGGACCCTAACGGAAAAGAAGATCATGCTCATCGTTCCGATGTACATGTATGTGAACGTACTTGATTGTATCACCGCGGAACTTGGGTTTTTCCAGAACTTTGAGTGCAACGGGTTCGAGGGCCTTGTGAACGCGCGGAAATACAGGGGCAACAGGGTGTGGGCGAAGAACGGCACATCGGGGAGATCCATCATACCCGGTGATTACAGGCTGTGCATCGAAACGACGCCAGCGGTATCAATAATGGGATTAATCACCATTGATGAGAACAAGGTACTGGAAACGATGGGACATGGTTCTTCAAACCCGGCGATCATTCCCCATACTTTCGCCTCGATCTCCAGGCTTGCGTTCCCGCGGAGCGAAGTGAAAAACATGTCTCCGGGGGCCCAGGTATACGGCAATGCGTACAACAACACGGTTACGTTCCAGAACATCTCGGTGGGCTCGCGCGAATTCGAAGTCAGCGATTCGGATCCTGTCTGGAAAAAGCGCAACGGACTTGTCCCTCTTATAGTCACGCTTCTTTCCACGGCCTGGGAGATGTCCGACGAAACGCACAAGGGAATATTGCGGGTGCTCGACTCTCAATTCGCGTCTCTCAAGCCCCTGTTCTATTTTAACAGGCGTACAACGGGGGTGATGCCTGGCTCGTGGCTTCCCCGAATCGCGGGAAGTGAGGCGAATCTGTATGATTTCATGCGGCCTGATTCAAAAGTATCCGGTTTCAATATCGCTACTGATTCTGCAACCGGATACTTCGGTGGATGGGCAGTACGCAACTGGTATCAGTTGAAAAACATGCCCACCTCGATGACATTCATGATTGATAGCGATCCTAGCACTAACCGTAATGATAGAACGAAACGTGTTGACGGGCTTCTTGCCGCGCTTACGGAATACGATCCCAATTCGGACCGTGGCGACAACAACCTGCCGAACACGCGCATCATCACCAAGCTCATCAAGGTGCTGGATAAGGTAAGCGGCACGTCATTTGCCGATACCGTGGCGGTAGACGACAATGACATCTCCACTTTCGGTACGCGCAGAAAGCTCTTCTATGGGCTTGAGCAGCAGATGACATCACATCGCATCATTAAAACCGGCTCAACGCTGAATTTGACCACTATCGACGAGAACAATTACAAGAACCTGGACTTCCCCTCCTGGATGTTCACCAACACCGCTTTCGTAGACGCGAACAACGACGGCCTTCATGATGGCACGTTTGCCGACATCCGTCCCGAGGACATTGTGGTGGATGAGGGGCTTAACTTGAGTATCGGTTCAGACACCCTCGGCTTTGGGCTGGCCGTCTTCCCGGATGTGCGCGATCCGTCGTACATGGGCGCGGACAAGCGGAGCTGGGATATCTTCAACGCCGCGGCGGATATGGCGGCGGAGATGACCAGCAGCCAGGGACCGTCCAGTGGCAAGTACAACATCACCGAGAACCTCATCAGCCTCATTGACAAGTTCTTCACGAAGGTGGACGTCACCCAAACCGAGGTTGACGCCCTGATCCACACGCTTGGCATACTCAACACTGAATACAATGGAAGCGAGTGGATATATCCGAAGGAGCTTGTTGAAATAAAGACAAGGATCGCGCCTACAATGGCGGATATCGGAAAGTCGCACGTCGTTGAGTCCGCCGAGTTCAACTATGCCATCATGGTTGAGGGCGGGCTTATCGATTATGTGCTCAACACCATGGAGACGCCGTATAGCACCGGGGAACTGTTCAGCGACTTGAGAAGGTTCCTGAATCACAGGCTTATCGCGCGTGACGAGGACAGCCGTAACACCATCCTGTGGAGCGACCTTATCGAGATGCAGGAAGGCCTGATTGAATCGCTTCTGAACGCGAAAACGATGGTCGAGTTCACCGAATCGAACGACTTCCAGTACAACGGCCCGTATGGCGAAAGTATCTTCTCCACCTGGGATCCCTTTGGTGACCTGGGACAGGTGTTTTCGCACTGAGGCGGGTGCCGGAATGCGGTGACAGGGCGAGAATTTAATTTCGGGATGAAACAGATGAAGCCCCTGCTTTGTCGGCAGGGGCGACTTTTAAGCGGCACGAGAGGCAATGCGCATTACGGACTTCACCGCGGTTCCCGGCGGTTCGGGAAGAGGGTGGAGGCCGCACACAAATAAGACTGTGTCCGGAGGGTTCACATGACACGATTCGTTCCATTCATACTCGCGGTGTGTATCATCCTGCCCGCGCAGGCGATGGCCGGCAGTTTCGCGAACACCCACGGCTTTTCCGCGAAGGGGATCGCCATGGGGAACGCCATGACCGCGGTGGTACACGACTGGTCTTCGGTATACTACAATATTTCCGGCCTGGGCAAGACGAAAGGCATTGAGGCTCCGGTCCAGGCCAAAACCGGTTCCCTTACCATCGCGAAACTCCAGAACAAGGTGCTGGCTGAAAAAACCGTCGCGGGAAGCACGGCGGGAGAAACTCCCGAGAATCCCATCAACGAGCTCGCGGTGACGTTCATGTACACCTACCCGGTGTTCAATATCGATATCGACCGGAGAAATCCAATCGACGACGCGCCCCTGGACACGAAGGCTGCGGACCAGCTCAACTACGGCATGATGATCATCGGCATAGCGCTTGATATCAACAAGATTGTCAGGATGCCGGACTTCATTTCCTCGGCGCGCTTCGGCCTGGGGCTGGGGACGCCCGCGGACGGAAAGGCCACGAAGGTGAACGATATCGACCTGCGCACGCACAACTGGCTCGGCTACGGCCGCGAGGCGCAGGTTGCAACGATCATTGCCGGCATGGGATTCGGTTTCCTCAACGACATGTTCGGCGTGGGAGTGGGGGCGCAGATATCGTTCCACGGTGAGGGGGCGGTCATGGTGACCGGGGTAGAAGTTGGTCCCGCGAACCAGACGCCTCCTTCTCAATCGCGGATGGACCTGGCGACGGTTCCTTCAATCGTCGCTGGGCTTTACTTCAAGCCGGAAAAGCTAGCGCCGAAGCTCAAGGGGCTTGAGGTTGGGGTTGCCTATCGCCAGGAATCCTTTATGAAGATATATCCTTTCAGCACGGGGACGGAGCTGATGGTGGGAGGTTCGAAGATGGCGCTGGCGATGTGCATCTACGACTACTATGTGCCACACACTGTAAGCGCGGGGATCGCATATACCCGTTGGAAGGCGACCATTTCCCTAGACGCCGAATACCAGATGTGGAGTCTCTACGAGTATTCTCCAACGGTTGAAACGGTTTATGAAGTAATGGCGACCGATCGGGATAAGGATGACGCCGACGCTTGGAAGCTCCCAAAATTCAAGAATATAATCGTGCCGAAAGTCGGCATCGCGTATGATCTCTTAAACTCGCTGACGATGATGGCCGGGTATTCCTTCCGGCCCTCGTTCCTCGACGATGCGGATACCGGCGGTTATGTGAACTTCTTGGATAACGTGACGCATACCGGATCACTTGGCGCGAGGTACCGTGTACCCAGGTGGAGCAGGCTGGGTGGGGATGTGGAGTTGACGCTTGGATTCCAATGCCAGTACCTTATGGAGCGCAAAGTTGTGAAAACCGGATCGGCGGCCGAGGTTGATACGGTGGGTTTGGATGCGGGACCGAACACCAACTACAGCCTCAACCCGGACTACACCTACGGCGGCATCAACTATCTCGCAATACTCGAGGCGAAGATGCTGCTGTGATGCCGGAACGCGCGATTGCCAATCGCGCCCGCGGATACACGCATCTGTAACGAAGAAGGCGACGATTCAAATCGTCGCCTTCGTGTTTTCCTCCGTGCCTCTGTGCCTCTGTGGTTTCCTTTGCCGTTGCCGTTTCCGCGCTTAATCCGACGAGAGGTATTTCTCCAGATACTCCGTGAGGTCGCCGATGTTCTTGCGGATCATCGCCTTGAACTCGGCCGGGACGTTCTGCGACATCACCGTGCGGTAGTAGTTGATGGCGTCGCGCACCCGGCGCTTGCGGATGAACTCGTCGGCCTTTTCCAGCAGCGGCTTGTACTTGTAGAGCGAGTACTCCAGGATGTTCTTGTCCTTCGAGAGGCTGAGCTCGTCGGGGAGGCGCGAGAAGTCGTAGGTCACCCGGAGGATGGGGAGCTCCTTGCGGACGCGCTTCTCGTGGCGGAGGAACTTCTCGTAGAAGCGCTCGTCGTCGCGCCGCTTGATCTCGTACTCCTCGTCGGAGAGGTTGTACATCCCTCCCTTGTCCTTCCTGTCGCCGCGAATCTCTATGGAGTCCTGTATCTTCTCCTGGTCCTCCCTGAGGAGCTTGTCGAAAATATCCGCGTCGCTGATTCCCTCGTCGGTGGGCTTGTTGTCCTTAAGGTACTCGCTGAAGAGTTCGAAGTCCTCGGGCTCTTCACCTTCGCGGGTGGTTATTTCACGGTCGATATCTTCCTTCGATTGCGAGGACTGGTCCGCGGCGCCCCCGGCGCTTGTGCCCGCCGCTCCGGCTGCAGCGGCAGCGCCCGCGGCGCTTCCCTTCGGGGGCTTCATCGCAGCGGCCTCGGGGACGGTCTGTTTCGGCAGCCGGTCCAGGAGCTCCATGATGGGCTTGGTGTCCAGCGTCACCGGAATGGGCGCCGTGTATTTCGGCGCCGTCACGCCGGGCTGACGGTCGGCTTCCCGCACTCCCGCGGCGAGGGCGGCCGCCTCGGCCTCCTTCATCTTCGCGATCTCGCCCCGGGCGATCCCGCTTTCGCGCGCCGCTTCCTCGATGCGGCCCTCCATCTTCTTCAGCTGTTCCTGGATGCCGGAGATGATGCCGCCGTCCTGTTCGAGCGCACCGGCGGGTACTCCCTTCGCCAGTTCCCTGTCCGATTTCAGGACCTTGTCGACGCCTTCCCTGAGGCTGGCGACCTCGTTGATGTACTTCTTCAGCTGCTGCTCCCGGGCCCTGGCCTCGTCGTCGCGCTTGAACAGGTCGGAGCTCATCAGCTTGGAGCTGATCTCGTCGACGATCTTGTCGATATCGATCTGCTTGTCCTTCTGGATGTTCTGTATGGGAGTGGCGATGCCTATCTGGATCTTGTCGGGGATGGTCAGCGGCCCGTCGATGGAGACGCGGATCTCGTTGCCCTTCCTGCCCTGGAACTGCTTCGATATCTCCTCCTTCTCCCTGCGGCGCTTCTCGCTGTAGTCGCGGAACCGGTTCAGGTAGGCGATGTTCGCCTCTATCTTCCTGTTCGTGGCCTCGTCGTTGATGCGCTCGTTCACGCCCTGGTAGAGGGAGATGGCCGTCTCGTAGTCGCCCTTGCGCGCGTATATCTCGGAGTTGAGGAGGGTGCGCTTGTAGATGCGGAAGCGCGAGGCGTCCGATATGATCTCGTCGACGCTGAAGGGGAGCTGGAGGTCGCCGGCGGGCTCCTCGCCTTCCTCGCCGCCGCCCTCGGCGCCGAGCCGGTCCGAGGCGCGCCGCCCCTTCTGCTTCGTCTCGTCGACGGGGAAGGCGCGCTCTATTTCATGGTCCGTGGCGCGGCGGCGGAACTGCTTCTCCGGCGTCACTTCTGCGCCTTCCTCGCCCGCGTCGCCCTTGCCCATGAGGGCCCAGGCGGTTATGACGAGGATGATGAAGACAAGTGCCAGGAGAAAATAGTTCATTCAATGGTGTCCGTCGTTTCCCGGATTGCGCCGCGTTCCTGTCCCGCGTTTTTCCCGCGGGTGCATGCCGGCGCGACGTGATAAATATACCATGCCATATACAGTGTCGTCAAATTATGATGTCAATCTTATAAAAAAGAGGAAACCGTATCGGCCCTGACGATCGAAAGCGCGGTAAATAGTCTTGACAGGGGTCGAATCGGATGGTACCAACCATGCCATGAACGGGTACGAGGTGATCATCATCGGCCAGGGGCCCGCCGGGCTCTCGGCCGCCATTTACACGGCGCGCGCCGGCGTGAAGACGCTGGTGCTGGGCTGCGACCCGAAGATCGCCGGGGACTACGACATCGACAACTACTTCGGCTTCCCGGAGACCATTTCCGGCAGGGAACTCATCGAGCGCGGGGTGGCGCAGGCGCGGCGTTTCGGCGCGGCGCTGGAGTGCGACCGGGCGCTCTCAATCCATTTCGGCGACGACGGCTCCTATATCGTCAAGACTGAGGCCGGCGAGTACCGCGCCTGCGCGATCATCCTCGCCACGGGCGTGTCGCGGAAGAAGCCAGGCATATCGAACATTGAAAATTACGAGGGAAAGGGGGTATCGTACTGCGTGAGCTGCGACGGCTTCTTCTTCAGGGGGAAACCGGTCATGGTGGCCGGGGAGGGCGTCTTCGCCGCGAACCAGGCCCTGGAGCTGAAGGAGTACACACCCGACGTGACGGTCTGCACCCTGGGAAAGAAGGCCGATATCCTCGCCGAGTTCAACGAGAAACTAAGCGCCGCGGGAATCGGCATCATTGAAAAGAAGATAGAATCGCTTGCGGGCGATGGCGCGCTTTCGGAAGTGCGGTTCGATGACGGGAGCTCGCGGCCGGCCAGCGGGCTCTTCATCGCCCTGGGCGACGCCTCCTCGCTCGATTTCGCCTACAGCCTGGGCATCGTCACCCGCGGCACTTTCATCGAGACGGATTTTGAGCAAAAGACCAACGTGCCCGGCGTTTTCGCCGCCGGCGACTGCACGGGACGATACCTACAGATAAGCGTGGCCGTGGGCGAGGGGGCCATTGCGGCTCGTTCGGCAATCGCCTGGGTGAGGGAGAACTGCCGGGGGAATTCATGAAAAAACCAAGGTGATGAACCGGGGTTTTTTATTTCAGCGCTTCACCTCGAGCTGCAGCACCGCGCTCTCCCAGTCGTCGCGGCGGAGTTTCGTGGCGGTGATGGAAAGCCCCCGCGCGGCGCCGAGCCGCTCGCTGTCCCGCACGGTCCGGAATCCCTCTCCCCTGAGCTTCTTTGCGTCGAGCCAGTCGACCTTCTTCTTCGTGAAGAAGGCCACCACGGTGTCTTCGCCCGCGGGCTCGGTCACGGTGATCTCGTACTCGTCGTCCTTTGACGGCAGGGAGTAGTCCCTGCAGGCTGAGATCCTGTTCGACGGCGTGAAGTCGTTGGGGTAGAGGAGCACCACCTCGCCGCCGGGCTGGATGTCCACCACGGTGAGGTAGCCGTCGGCGCTCGACCTGAAATGAAGAGAGACCGAGGATCCTATCCTGCTGGTGCCGCGTCCGTCCGCGCCGGTGATCTTCCCGCCGTCGCGCTTCTCCATCCAGAAGCAGAGGTCTATGCGGGGGCTATCGTTGCGGAGGCGCTTCAGGTTCTCCCGCGCGAGGAACGTCTCGATGCCGTAGGCGAGCCTTTCGCCCAGGGTCACGATGTCGGCACGCGACGGCACGGAGGCGGCCGCGAGCACTCGCGCGGTCTCGGCGTGGATGGCGCGCGCCGAGACGCCGCCCTTCGACACCGTGCCCTCGACGATCACCTGGAGGCCGTGGACCCTGCCGAGCCGCGCCGCCGTCGCCTCGTCGACCAGCCCCGACTGACCGAGCTCCATCTCCTTCACCAGCGCGCCGAGCTTCGAGCGCTCCACCAGCGAGATGAACGCGTAGCGCCCGAGGGCCGCCGAGAGCTCGGAGACGACGAGCTTCCCCTCGCCGGAGTTTTTGCCCGCGGAGTGGAAGTCGACGATGCCGGTCCGCAGCGACTGCTCCTGCGCGGCGGCGGGGATGATGAGGGCGAGTGCGGCGAGCATGGCGAAGAGCGCTGCGCGTTTCATGGGTTCCTCCGGTGCGGTGACGGGATGATCGGGTACGATACGGTGCGGTGATCAATTTATCAATATATTTTTTCCCGGGGACGGGCCCTGCCGGGAAATGTGGTTGATTAAAATTTATGCGGGTGGTCATATTCGGAAATGCCGCAGATTCATGTCGGAGAGGAGGCCCCGTGATGGGAACAACGCCCTGTGCCGCGCGCCGCGCCGCGTCCATCATCCTCGCTCTCGCGGCGGCGCTTTCCTGCGCGTCCCTGGGAAAGGCAAGCGCGGGTTCCGCGGACGGTTCAGCGGTGAACATGGTGGTCCAGCTCGACTACCCGAAGAAGTTTATCGACCTCTCCTGGGCGCCGGGCGGCGACCTGTTCGTCACCGGCAACGAGGACGGCGAGATAAAGTACTGGTCCTCGGACGGAAAGCTCCTGAAGTCGGTCAGCGCGGGCACCATGGTGAACTCCATCGCCGTCAGCCCGGATGGAAAGTTGATGGCGCACCAGCAGTCCGCGGACAACGACAGCGAGCTGGTGATCCGCACCATGGGCGGCGACCGCGTCGCGTCCATCCGCTCCTATCCCGAGCCGCGCGGCATAAGCTGGTCGCCGGACGGAAAATTTTTAATCTGCCTCCAGCGCTTCGGCATCCAGATGGTCGACGCGAAGGGCAGGCTCATCAAGACGTTCTCCCCGCCGCCGGGCAGGGAGTTCTACCGTGCGGGCCTCTACGCGGGCGGCACGAAGCTCGCCGCGGTGGTCTGCAGCTACCGGAGGGACAACAGGCTGTACGTCGACCATCAGAAGGAGTACGGCACGCTCCTGTGCGCGGTCGACGGCTCATCGGTGAAGGAGATACGGAACGAGGCGATCTACTGCACCAACGGCACGGACCTCTATTCGCTGGCGGCCGACGGCACGATGCGCATCCACGACGGGAGCGGCGCGCCCAGGGAAACCGTGCGTCCCGGCGTGCGGCTTGCCGGGATCGGCAACACGGGGCTCCTCTCCCGGTTCCCGGCGTTCAGCCC
>JAGODF010000250.1 GCA_017998375.1 Spirochaetota bacterium | reverse complement strand
ATCCCGTTGAGACGCTGAAGGCTGCCGAGATCCTCGTGAAGGAAGGCTTCACGGTCCTGCCCTACATCAACGCCGATCCCATCCTTGCCAAGCGGCTGGAGGAAGCGGGCACCGCCACCGTGATGCCGCTGGGCTCGCCCATCGGCTCAAACCGGGGCCTGAAAACAATCGACAGCGTGCGCATCATCGTGGAGATGGCGAAGGTGCCCGTGGTGGTGGACGCCGGCCTGGGCGCCCCCTCCGACGCGACGCTGGCCATGGAGCTGGGCGCCGACGCGGTGCTGGTGAACACGGCCATCGCCACGGCGGGCGATCCCGCGCGCTACGCGCGCGCATTCCGGCTGGGCGTCGAGGCCGGCAGGCAGGGGTTCCTCGCCGGCAGGCCCGCACAGCTCGATTCCGCCTCGGCATCGAGCCCCCTCACCGGTTTCCTGCGATAACGCCATGTTCAGCGACGTTTTCACACAGTACGATCCCAACCGCGTCCGCGAGCGGATATATCAGGCCACGCCGGACCAGGCGCGCCGTTCGCTGGAAAACGATTCACCCGGCCCGGAGGAGTATATCGCCCTCCTCTCTCCCGCTGCGGACGCGCTCCTCGAGGAAATTGCGCGGAAAGCCTGGTCCATCACCCGCCGCCGCTTCGGGAACACCATCCAGCTCTACGCGCCGCTGTACGTGAGCAACGAGTGCTCCAATTCCTGCCTCTACTGCGGATTCAACCGCCACAACGCGATTGAGCGCGTGACGCTCACGCCGGAGGAAGTGGAGCGGGAAGCCGGGATCCTCTACCGGCGGGGATTCCGCCACGTGCTCCTGGTGAGCGGGGAGCACCGCGCGAAGCTCCCCGTGGACGCCCTGGCGGAAATCGGGCTTCGCATACACAGGCGCTTTTCATCGGTGTCGATAGAAGTGTACCCCATGGAAGAGGACGAATACGCCCTCATGGTCGCCTCGGGCGTGGACGGCCTCACGCTCTACCAGGAGACCTACGACCGCGAGGTCTACGCGGCGGTGCACCCCGCCGGCAAAAAGCGCGATTTCGACTGGCGCCTCGCCGCGCCGGACCGCGGCGGCAGCGCCGGTTTCCGGAAGCTCGGCGTGGGCGCGCTCCTGGGGCTCGCGGACTGGAGGGTGGACGGATTCTTCACCGCGCTTCACGCGCACTACCTCACGGCGACCTACTGGAAGAGCGTGATACAGGTCTCCTTCCCCAGGCTCCGTCACGCCGAGGGCGGGTTCGCCACGCCCCAACCGGTCTCGGACCGGGACATGACGCACCTCATCTGCGCCCTGCGCGTCTTCCTCCCCGACGCGGGGATGGCCCTCTCCACGCGGGAGGAGCCGCGTTTCCGCGACAACGTGATGCCTTTGGGCATCACCATGATGAGCGCGGGTTCGAAGACGGAACCCGGCGGGTACTCCAACCCGGAGGGGGCCGGCAAGCAGTTCGACATAGAGGACCGGCGCTCCCCCGAGGAGATAGCCGAGGTCATCCGCAATCGTGGTTTCGACACCGTCTGGAAGGACTGGGACAGGTCGTTCCTTTCCTGAACCGCTGTTATAGTTTTAGAATTTCCTCCAAAATTTTACTTGCAAATACCGGTAAATAAGTATGTGATGATGATGCCTGATAACCCTCTGCATGACCGGGATAACCACTATGCGCCGCCTACTCGAAAGCATCATCGGCAAGAAAATAAACAACACAAGGGTGTTTCCTGTCACAACGAAAATCATCCTGATATTCACCCTCATCATCCTGGTTTCCAACCTGACCTCGAACTACGTCAACCTTGTGTACAACCGCACTGAGCAGGTGAAACTGCTGAAACAGCTCCTGGCCAAGGACCTCATGGACATCTACTCCTTCGCCAACACACAGCACGAGATATACCAGTACAACCAGAACCTGTCGCTTTCCATCGAAGGCATAAAGAACAAGGGCATCCACGACCTCAAGCGCGACAAGTCGATCGCCCTGGGCATTCGTCCCGACGGGACGCTGATGTTCCAGTCCTCCCTGAAGGTGAAGCAGTACGAGAAGTTCGACGACATGCAGTCCCTGAAACTCATGGTCGACAACAGCGCGAAGGACATCGCCGAGGGCTTCATCAACTTCGACTTCAACCAGGAAAAGTATATCGCCATCTACAAGTACAACAAGAAGTGGGACATCTTCATGGTCCGCGGCGAGGAGGAGAACGAGTTCTACCAGAGCACCCGCGTCATCTTCCGCGACATCAGCGTGATCATCATCCTCTTCACGCTGATCAGCGCCCTGGTGGGAATCGCGTTCCTCAAGTTCATCGTCCGCTATTTGGAGATCATCACCTCCAGCATCATGAAGATGGTGCAGAACCAGCAGATGGACCTGGTGGACCTTCGGGGAGCCCCCAACGACGACATCACCTACCTGGGGGTGGCCTTCAACTCCCTTTCGAGCACCATCAACAACCTGGTGAACATCTTCCGCAAGTTCGCCAACAAGGACATCGCGATCAAGGCCTACCGCGACCGCCAGGTGATGCTGGAGGGCACCCAGAAGCAGCTGACGGTGCTCTTCTCCGACATCAAGAGCTTCACATTCATCACCGAGATGCTGGGCACGACATCATCAAGCTCCTGAACCTCCACTACGACCGCGCCATACGCGAGGTCATCAAGTACGACGGGGTGATAGGCTCCATCATCGGGGACGCGCTCCTGGCGGTATACGGAGTCTTCGACGAATCCGCGACCAACAAGTCCCTCCAGGCGGTGACGTCCGCCTACAAGATACAGGAGGTGGCGGAGTCCCTCCGGAAGAAGATGGACCTCCGGAAGGAGCGGATCATCGCCGAGAAGGGGCGCCTCTCCCAGGAAGAGGAAAACGTGTACAAGGCGGTGCTCCTGGAGGTGGGTGTGGGCATCGACGGCGGCGAGGTGTTCTGGGGCACGATAGGCTCCTACGTGCGCATGACGAGCACCGTCATAGGAGACAACGTGAACTCGGCTTCGCGCCTGGAAGGGCTCACCCGCATCTACAAGGTCCCGGTGATCTGCTCCGAGTACGTGAAGGACGACATAGAGAAGAACGCGCCGGGCCACGGGCTGGTCTTCGTGGAGGTGGACACCGTCCAGGTGAAGGGAAAGACGATCGGAAAGAAGGTCTTCTGGCCGGTACCGGAAGCGGAATACACCCGGAAGCTGAAAACGGAAGTTGGATATTTCTCCGAAGGCCTGGAACTGTATTACGACGGCGAGTGGAAGAAGGCCTACAGGCTGTTCGCGAAGTGCAAGCTCCCTCTCGCCGAGGTGTTCAAGGACCGCACGCGCAATTATGAATGTCCCAGGAAATGGAACGGCATATGGGAAATGAAAACAAAGTAACGGATCTGGTACGGCGCAGCAAGGAGGCGTTCCTTCCCGACGAACTGCGGCCCGACGACCAGCAGCAGGTTTACTCGCTCAACGAGGAGTTCGCGAAGACAAGGAAGAACCGGAGCTTTATGTTCGTCCTCAAAGTTCTCGTGTTCCTCGTGTTCATCATCGCCGCCGCCTATTTTGGCGCCAAGCTCATAGAGAAGCTCAAGCAGGACGAGGACGTGCACATCACCGAGTTCGAGGACCTGCGTCTCCGCGACCTCTTCGACAACGCCAGCGGATACCAGTCGGAACTGAACAGCGCGCGCGACGGCCTTGACACCCTGCGCCTCCGCATGCAGGAGGACATCCTCAGCGTGAAAAACGACTCTGCGCGCGAGAGGGAGGCGCTGCTGGCCAGGCACCTGCCCGCCGCCGAGACGGAAGCGCAGATGAAGAAGATCGGCGAGCGCGAGGAGGTCCGGGTCAAGGCGGTACAGGACGGTTACCAGAGGAAGATAGCCGCCAAGGAAGGGGACATCAGCAGGCTCAATGAAAAGATCGCCGCCGCGAACAAGGACATGAAGGTGAGCGTCCACAAGGCTGACTCCATCATGGGCAACTACCAGAAACTCCACAACATCAGGATGGAGCGCCAGAAAGCCGCCTACGAAAGGGAGATACGCGATCTGAAGGACTACTACCAGCGCTACATCGCGGCCTCATACTGAAATACAACCCCGTGTTCAAATCCCAGAGAATCGAGGAAATCCTCCGGACCGCGCCCTCGGCCACCGCGGACGTGCCGCGCCTGCATAACTACAGCGATATTCTGAGAAAGGAGCATGCCTTCAGCAGGGCCGATTTCGAAAAGCTCAGAAAGAACTTCGAAGACTACGCGGTGCTCATGGACCGCATGCGACAGATTCCGTACGAGAACTCGGTCCCGCCCACCCTGAAGAAGATCGACGCCCTGAGCCGCAGCGTATCCGACGACTACGAGAAACTCTGGACCGCGCTGGTTTCCGTCATCGCGAAAAAGGAACGGATGCTCCAGAACTACAGGTACGCTTTCGAATACCACGGAACCCTCTTCCCGGAGAACGGTTTCATCATCGACCCGCGGGACGGCGAGATGGTGCGGATACAGCTTTCCAGGGTCCACACCGTGAAGTCCGGCGATACCGGCCTGGTGTTCCGCGACGACGACGAGTACATCGGCAAGATTGAATTCGTCGTCTCGGCGACCGACACCACGGCGAAAATCGTGGACCTGGCGGAAAACAAGAAGCTCAGGCCCTTTGACAAGATCCTCATCAAATACAGGAAGGAACAGCCATGAAAAAGATCCTCGTCCTCTGCATGGTGCTGTGCTGCGGCGCCCTTTACGCGTACGACTGGGGCCAGGACGGCATAACCGTGGTGAACAAGGCCGAGCAGGACGGCACGACGGAGCTCACCCTGAAGGACGCGAAGGAAAACACCTTCAGCCTGAAATACATGAGCGAGCCCGACGACGCCATGCTGAAAAACGTGGTGAAGCTCAAGGGCGACCTCTACGGCTGGAAGAACATGACCGTGGACTCCCTGAAGTTCGTCTACGACCAGGGCGGCCTGGAAATATCGCTCATGCCGAAGAAGTTCGAATACGAGGGGAAAAACATCAACAACTACCTGCCCTCGGGCATGCAGTTCACCTACACCTACCTGCTCCAGTACAACTTCCGCATCAACGTGAACAGGCTTTTCATCCGCATCGCCGGCGACTACGATACCGAGGAGCGCGTCTGCAGAAAGATAGTGGACGCCATCAACAATCCCAAGGAGTACATCCGCAAGCGGGACCCGGAATACCTGCTGACGAAACTGGAGCAGCTGGAAGAAACCCTGCACAAGCTCCGCACCGCCACGCTGATGCTCCACAATTCCGGGTTCCTCTCCGGCCCGGAGCCGGTCAGCCGCGACGTCGTGGAGAAGGTGGTGGGGATGCGGCTCCTCGACCCGGTCATTTCCCGGGAGAAGATAGCGGAGAACCTGGAAAAGCAGAAGGTGAAGGCGTCGTCGAGGGAGATCAACCTCATACTGAACGTTTACTTCAACGACTTCAAGAACTGACGTATTCCTCACGCGGAGACGCGGAGGTCGCGGAGGAACCGTGGGGGGAAAGATGATTCCCGCCTGCGCGGGAATGACAGAAAGAATGCGGGAATGATAAAAAACTTCGAAGGCATGATAAACGGAAAGGCGATGGCAGAAACCATCGCCTTTTGCTTTTCTCCGCGTACTTCGCGTCTCCGCGTGAGATATCATATACCAGTTACAGACCCCCGCTTTCAGTGCATCTCCTCATCACCGACATTCTGCTCGAGAAGTTCGGAGTGTATCCGCACGAAGAGGTCGTACATGGTGTCGGTTTCGAAGGTGTAGAAGGGGATTTTCCGACCGTCACGGAACTCGATGATGACGCCCTTTTCCCTGTCCAGGCTTGCGACGAAGCCCTCCAGCACCGAGCCGTCCTCCTCGGTGACGTCCTTCACCTCAACGGCATTGTTAGCGCCCTCCCCGTAATCGGTGAGGCTGTCGAAGGCGGCGTGGTCCACCTCCGCGCGCACGAGTTCCATGAGATAGGTGATGTTGTCAATCTTCCTGCCGAGCGAATCGTTCCTGTCCATGGAGTGCCTCCCGAGTTCCGGTTATTGCGAGGTGTTGTAGTAGTAGGCATTTATTTCATTAATTGTTAATACTTGGTTAGGAGATCCCGTCATTGTGATTGTATCTGAAGCAGTAATTCGTATAATATTATT
>JAGODF010000249.1 GCA_017998375.1 Spirochaetota bacterium | reverse complement strand
GGCCATATTACGGTAAATACGCCGATCCGGACTACCGCGGACCATACCGCTACTACAAGCAGGTGGTGATACAGATGGACGCCGGCGGCAGCTCCGCACCCGCAGAGGACACCGAGGCCGACAGGCGGCAGGTGATCGCGCTCTACGACGGCGCGCTCAACCTCCTCGACCGGGAGATCGGCAGGGTGATGGACTACCTGCGCGACAGCGGTCTTCTTGAAAACACGATCGTGGTGTTCACCGCCGACCACGGAGAGAACCTTTACGATAAGGACCTGGGCATGGGGCACGGCGAGCACCTGCGCGGTTACCCCGCGCTGGAGATTCCCTGCATCATCCGCGCGCCGAAGCTCGCGGACCGCGCCGGGACGACTGTCCGCCGCTTCTCCAGTTCAATCGACATACTGCCCACGGTGTTTGATGCGGCGGGCATTCCGCGGCCGGATTTTTTCCAGGGGAAATCGCTGCTGGGAACGGCAGCCGGGCGCGACCTGGAAACGGTGGACGCGTACTGCGAAACCGGCCTCTGGTTTGATTACAACAGGCTGTCCCCGCTCTTCTTCCACCACAACCGGATAAGCTATCCCGATGTCACCGGGCTCATGGAGCTCGATATGTCGTACAAGAACGAGCTGGTGATAGCGCAGAAGTACCAGAATATCACCAACGCGGCGAAGTACCGCTCCGTCATCTCGGGGAAGTGGAAGCTGATCTACATGCCGCTTCCAGGCGGGAGTAAATTCGAGCTCTACGACCAGGTCGCGGACCCGTTCAACGAGCGCGACTTGGCGAAGGCGCAGCCCGGCGTTACGGCGCGCATGAAGAAAATGCTTTTCGAATTTATAGATGAGAAAAGCTCGGGGAATTTCATCGTCAACAGGGAGTTCCTCTACCCGGTCTTCTCGGATCCGGTGTTTTGATTGCGCGTGTTTCTCCCGCAACCCGATGTTCCGGCGCAGGGCAACCCCTGCAGGAGGCCATTTGGGGCTTTGCCCCAAGTCCTTTTTTAGGGATTGATAAGTGGATACCATCAACGGAATAGTTGATACAATATCATGCGATACTTCAAAATCATTCTATTAAGCACCGTCGGGGTGATAGCAGCATTCGCCCTGGGTTTCTATGCCTTCTGGGCGCTGCTCTTTTTCCCGGATGACTATTCGGTTACCCGGGAAGAGGCGCTTCGGCGCGGCGTAGAACGTCCCGCGCAGACTCTCGATGCCGCGCTTCTCGACCGGATCGACGGCGCGGCGCTCGCGGGGAACTTTTCCCGCGCGCGGATTGACGCTCTTATCGGCCGGATAAAAAAGGCGAACCTTCTCGTGAAAGGTGAGGCATATTCCAGAGCCGCGCGGCGGCACCTCGTCGCCCGGCTGGGGACGGGTTACCCGGGAGTATGGCTCGATGAGCGCTCGTCCCTGGTGCTGCCCGCGAAGACATCCGCGGCGTTCAATGCCCAGGTGAAGGAAGGAGCGGAGCTCGATTTTTCAGCGCTGGCGCCGCTGGGCGATGGAACACTGGTCGTGCGCGTCGAGGCGGCAGGGAAAGCGCCTGTCGAGAAGAGGGTGAAGCTTGATGGATACCGCCAGCGCTTCACACCAGCCGATGTCGCGATGAAGCGCGTCAACCGCGGCTACGAGAGGGCGCGCGACGACCTCGGCTGGTCGGAGTGTTCCATCGACCTCGCTTCTTTCGCGGGCCAAACGGCGTCAATAAACTTCAGTTTTGTCGGAGAGGGCGATAGCGCGGCGCTCATTGCGAACCCGGCGGTGTTCGTTGTATCGGAGCGGCGGCGCTACAACGTGATCTACGTGATCTTCGACGGGGTGGCGAACCGGCTCTGGAGCTTCTACAACGACGACTCCGGCCTCACTCCGTTCATGAAGGAGGCGGCGGAAAACGACTTCATCGTCTTCGACAACATGTTCACGCTGGGGGACAAGACGCGCATCTCCACCACGGGACTCTTCTGCTCCGTCCCGCCGCTTCTCACTCGCCACGGCATCAACCGCAACTTCATCCCGGAGAACGAGATCGAGATTTTCTACGACCGAGTGCGCGGCGGCGCGTTCCAGCCGGTGCCGGACCTCTTCCGGCGAAGCGGTTTCGTGACGGAGCAGTTCGGCAACAGCGGCTTCACCGTCCAGCTCCTCAGCACCGGCATAGACTACGGATTTGCGCGCTCCTATGAGTTCTCGTACAACCCGTACGACAGCTACGGCATCTCCCACAGGTTCTTCGAGTTCCTCCGTCAGAACGGCAGGCGCGAGTTTTTCACATACCTGCACTATAACACGCCGCACAAGCCGTTCTACGCGCCGGCGCACTATTATTTGAAAGGGGTGATAGGATCGCCCCTGGCGAGCCTCTGGCGCCCCGACTTCATGGGCTGCCTGAGCTACACCGACGATGTGTTCCGGAACCTCTATCAATCGTTCAAGACCCACGGCCTCCTCGACAATTCCATAATCGTGATCGCGACGGACCACGGTTCCGGCTTCGATCTCAGCAAGTTCGACGCCGGCTTCCAGTACGCGGACTTTACGCGCATGACTTTCATGCTCCACCTTCCACCGGATCTGAAAAAGCGGCTCGGTGTCACGAGAAAGCGGGTAGGAACGTACGTCTCGCAGATCAACATTGCCCCGACACTGGCGGAACTCGCCGGTATCGCCCCCTCCTCCGCCTTCCGCGGGAGGAGCTTCGTCCCGCTCCTCACGGAGAAAACTGAGCGGAAGTTTTTCGACAGGGAGATATGGTCTTTCGGAAGGAAGACGTATTCCATCATCCGGCCCGACCTGATGAAGTACATCCTCACCTTCGACGAGGAGAAGCGCTTCGTCAACAGGGAGCACGCGGTGTGGGGGCTGGAGAAAGAAGTGCCGTTCGAACAGGTGTTCGACCTGGAACATGATCCGCATGAAACGAGCAACCTCGTAAGCAGGCGGCGGGACGTGCTGCGCGAGTTCAGGAAACTTGCGCTCGAGCGGGACGTGCATCATCCGGAGCGGAACATCCTGGCGTTCTTCCCGGAACCTGGTAAGAAGCGCCGCGTCCAGGTTCGCGTCGAGTCCCGGTCGAAAATCCTCCAGGCGGGGCTGTTCGGGAAGGACCTGGAGAACTCCCGGAGCATGAATCCGCGGTCCGGCGCGGGATGGGCGTCCTTCGAATTCGACGTGGACAGTGAACCGCTCTACTGCATCTTCGAGCATGAGGACGACAGGGCCCCGCTCTCAATCAAAATACTCGCCGACGGTAGGCCGGTCGCGCGCGGGGATATCTTCGCCACGGCGCTCAACCTGAACCTGTACGATAACCCGGTCCGCATCGAGGGAAGGAAAGATTTCCTGATGCTCAACTCCATCAGCCTCCCGGCGCGGCCATCCCGTAACGGCGGCGGCAAGTCAGGCCTGGCGGTGGTGGTGTCCCGCATGGACCTTCACAGGTGGATTGACGTGGGACGCCTGGAGCAGAAGTCGATATCCGCCGGGATGAAGCAGACGCTTAAATCCTGGGGATACATCCAGTGATCCCATGAACGAGATCAGCTACGAAGACGCCCTCCAGCTGGAAAATCCCATCTTCATAGACGTGCGCGCGCCCGTGGAGTTCGCCGCGGACCATATTCCCGGCGCTATCAATATCCCGCTCTTCGACGACGCGGAGCGCGCGGAAATCGGCACCATCTACAGGCACAGCGGCCAGTACGAGGCGGTGGTGAAGGGAAGCGCCTACGCGGGCGCGAAGATTGACGGAATCGTGTCGCGGGTGAGGGATATCTCCGGGAGGGGAAGCGTCATCATCCACTGCTTCCGCGGCGGGATGAGATCGGAATCCCTGGTGTCACTGCTGGTGTCCCTGGGGCTGCCCGTGAGAAAGCTTGCGGGCGGATACAAATCGTATCGCAAATACGTCTCCGACGCGCTGCAACGCCTTGTGGTGAGGGCACCGCTCTACGTGCTGCATGGGCTCACCGGCACCGGGAAGACGCAGATACTGAAACATATCGCGAATTCCATCGACCTGGAAAGGATGGCGGGTCACCGAAGTTCGGTGTTCGGCGGGCTTGGACTGGAGCAGAACACGCAGAAGATGTTCGAGAGCTTCCTGCTCGCGCGGGCCGGTGAGCTTGCCGGCGCGGAGTTCGCGGTTATCGAGGGTGGATCGAGGAAAATAGGGGACCTGCACATACCGCCCGCGGTGTTCTCCGCGCTAACCGCTTCTCCCTGAATCCTGATCACCGCTTCCATGGAGACGCGGGTCCGCCTGCTCCTGGACGAATACGTGAAATGCTCAGGTAAGGGGCAGGTTGAGGAGATAGTGCGGTCCCTGGAGAACAGGATTGGCGGGAAAAACGTCATCACCCTGCTGGAGCTTTTCAGGGAAGATAAACTGGAGGAGTTCGCCCAATTTCTTCTTGAAAAATATTATGACCCGTTATATCATCATACATTGAAAAAGATGGAGTACATCGCCGTCATCGATAACAGTGACAGTTCCGTTGCGGCCGTGGAAGTGGAGTCGGCCGTCCGCCGGCACCTGTGGGAAGGGAATTCGAGGAGCGGAATCGTCGGACGGTGACCGTTCATCGCGCCCGCGAAATACAAGCAACCAGGGTGTTTCTTTGTTCTATACCGACATCGTACTTATCGCCATCGCCTCGCTCCTGGCTTTCTACTACGCGGCGGGCAATATCCTGAAAAAATTCAGGTTTGGGATCAACAGGCTGTATTCGCTGTTCTGCCTGGTGCTCATTGTCTTCTTCGCGTCGCTTCTTCTGCTGATTTTCCAGCCCGTATCGGCGCATGTGAACGTCGCGTTCAGGATTTTCATCAGCCTGGGGCTACTCCTGGTCCAGATGGCGTTCCACCTTGCCCAGGCGTATCCCCGGTGGGAGCGCAAACTTCCCGTCTGGTTGATCACGCTGTCCTTTCTTCCGGGACTGGCCGTCGTGGCGGTCAGCATGTTCACGGATTTGATTGTGGCGAGCGTCTCGCCAGGCGAAGTCCCCGGAATCGTGTACGGGCCGTACGTGAACGCGTACCTGGCCGTCCTCTGCCTGTATCTCGCCGGGTTTGCCGTGTTTGTGCTCTACAAGACCAGAATCCTGGAAAATGTATCGTTCCGCGGTCAGCTCTATTACCTGCTGGCTGGATATGCATTGTGCGTGGCAGTGGCTGCCTTCGCGGTGTACGTGCTTCCATCGTATTTTGATATCATACAGTACCGGAGAACCGGCCTTATCGCCTCGCTGCTGGCTTTCTCGTCGATAATGAACTATGCGGTGTACCAGGACAGGGCCCTGGATTTCAGGAAGTATTACCAGGTAAAGATGTCCTGGTCGATAGTGATTCTCTTCCTCGTGCTTCCCACGTATTACATCATAGAATACAGCGCGGTGCTAGCCAGGAGCGGCAATCCCATCCCGGTTGTCGGCGTGGCTTTTCTGCTGTTCATATACCTTTTCATGTTCTACCGGTTCGGAAAACCGGCCATTGAACGGATATTCCGCAGGGGTGCCATCTCTTTTGAACAGAAAGTAAACGAGTTCTTCAAGGACATGTCGGATATCTCGACGGAAGGCGAGCAGGCCCGGTTCCTCGACATCTTTTTCGAAAGGTCCATCTATCCCCTGGAGACGAGGTTCGATATCGCCAGCGCCTCCTTCCTGATAGCGAACACGAAAGACGGGACCTTCAGCTACAGTTTCGGATTCGGCGAGAAGCTGGGCGTTGGCGAGGCGGATACGCAGGCGGAGGTCGCCCGTTGCCTGAAAGAATACGGCAACGTGGTGGAAATATCGTATTTCTTTACGGAGGAAAAGCTTGGAGCCTACAGGCAGTCCGTGTACCGGACGATGAAGGATAACGGCGTGGCCGTGGCGATACCGTTCTTCAACATCGAGAAGGCCATGATAGGCATACTTCTCCTCGGCGGCCTCAAGAACGGGAAACCGTATTTTACGGATCTCCTCAATGCCCTCGAAGTGTACAGGATCCAGTTCGAACTGTCCCTGGCCAACGCACTCATGCTCGAGGACGTGAAGAAGACCCAAGTGGTGGAGCACGACAAGCTGGTACTGGGCAGCATAAAGAAGAAGATCATTCCGCGGGAACTGGACACCATCGAAGGAGTGCGCCTGAGCACGTTTTTCATGGATAACTCGGAGTTCGGCGGGGACTATTTCGATTCGGTGGTGCTGAGCCCGGAAAGGGCAGGCGTATTTATC
>JAGODF010000248.1 GCA_017998375.1 Spirochaetota bacterium | reverse complement strand
TCCGGTCGCTTCTCATCGCGGGCAACGACCTCGCGTTCGGGAGAAGGTACTATGCCCGGGGCACCGTGTCGCACGAAGCGCTGCACCGGGGCTCGGAGAGGTTCTCCCCGGCCGCGTCCCTGGAAATGGGGGCGATCCGCCGGAGGCGCGACTACGAGCTGGTACGCGGCGGCAGGCGATTTTTCACGAGCCATCAGTTCCTGGCGGCCAAGACCTGGCTCGAAGACCTGCTCGCCCGCCAGGCGGTCCCGGTGTTCGACTGCGGCGACCCCGGGCTTTCCGAAAAAGTCGTGAAAAAGACTACGCCCCGGGAGTACCTGTCCCGGTTCGACCGCAGGGGCACATCAAGGAGGTAGGGGATGATACGAGTGCACAGAATGAACGGCGAGGAGTTCATGCTCAACGAGCGCCACATCGAGATAATGGAGGAGAAGCCCGATACGGTTGTCACCCTCACCAATGACCGCAAGTATATTGTAAAGGAAAAGATCGAAGAGATCCTCGCGCTGATCCGGGAATACAAGGCCTCCCGATAATCCCGCCGGACATGCAGACCTCCGGTTTTCCGCATGCATGCAGTTGGTGGCATCCACACGGGGCCGATGGACTAATATCCGGCAGTATGTTTCGCATTTCCGATTTGCATAATATTGTCATTTTTACCATAACTTTTCCCGATAGTATAGGCAGGGCGTGCAGTCATTCCCGCCGCGTGAATGGATGTAAGGCGGTGACGTCGCAGCGAAAAGGCGGGATGGGGGCTGTCAGATTCCGGCGATGTAGAACCTTGATGCGGGAAGCACACGGGGTTGAGGGGCGGAGCCCCTCGCAGCACCGCCCCGGAGGCGCCCCGGCGCAGCGCGAGGCCGAGGTCGAGTTGTATCGCACAGTTCCTTGAAAGCGTTGAATGCGGGAAGCACACGGGGTTGAGGGGCGGAGCCCCTCGAAGCACCGCCCCGAAGGGGTCCCGGCGCAGCGCGAGGCCGAGGTCGAGTTATATCGCACAGTTCCTTGAAAGCGTTGAATGCGGGAAGCACACGGGGTTGAGGGGCGGAGCCCCTCGCAGCACCGCCCCGAAGGGGGCCCTGACGGAGCGCGGGGCCGTGGCCTCGCAAATGGAAAAATTGAATATTTCAGCGCTTTATAATGTAGTAATACAATAAAGTAGTTGACATTCTGAATGTATGGATTATTATGTCACATAAAATTTGATTATAATTAATACGGCTTTTAAGTACAAAAGAAACATATCGCAACGGGTTAGCTACCATGGGTGATGACGAAAGACTTGCCGGCGAGATCGAGGAAGAAGAGGAGGGTGGTGCCCAGGCGGAAGCCGCGCCCAAGGAGTCGATGCCGCGGGCGATCGCCGGGCGGCTTATCAAGATCCTCATGTGGGTTGTCGGGGTGGTGCTCCTCGCCGCGTCGATGTTCGGTATTTCCTGGATCGTCGCGAATTATGTCGAGGAACGGAGGAGCCAGACCGAGGAGGGCAGGCTCATCGCTCCTCCGCCCCTGCCCAGGCTCCATTATGATCTGCCGCCTTTTTCGGTGAGCACCAGGGACCAGGAGCCCCATTTCGCGAAGGTGACCGTGTCGCTGGGGTACAGCGAGGACAATCTCACCCTGAACCAGGAGCTCGTGAAGAGGGTTGTCGAGATACGGCACATCGTCAATCTGCTGCTGAGCAGCAAGAAATACGAGGACATGGATACGCTGGAGGACAAGCTCAATCTGGCGGAGGAGATAAAGTCGCACGTGAACGTCATTCTCAGGGACGGCAAGATCGAGGACGTGTATTTCCCGGAATTTGTCGTCAGTCAGTGACGGAATGCGTATCTTTTGGCTGGAAGTGGAGGGGTTCCGTGACTTTCCGGTCCCCTTACCTTAGCATAATGCAGCGGGTGTAAATCATGGGTGATGGATCATTATCGCAAGACGAAATAGATGCCCTGTTGAAAGGAGCGGACGAAGTCGCCTCACCGAGTACCGCCCCCGCGATGGACACGGCGCCTTCTTCCGGGGGCCTTTCACCGCTCGAGCGCGATTCCCTGGCCGACATCATCAACCAGAGCATGGGGACGGTGGCACCATCGCTTTCGGCGTACCTGGGGAAGAATGTCAGGATCTCCAATGCCTATGTGGAGCTGAAATCGGCGAACGCGGTACGTGGCGATTTCTCCCGCCAGTACGCACAGGTGGGGATGGATTTCACCGGCAGCCTCCGCGGGCGCAACGCGGTCCTCTTCACGATGAACGACGCCGGCGTGATCTCCTCGCTCATGATGGGGGACGATACCGGCGCGCCTCCCTCCGAGCTTACGGAAGCGCACCAGAGCACCATCCAGGAGTTCGTGAGCCAGATGATATCCTCCTGCGCAACGCAGTTCGCCGATAGGGTGGGCGGCACCGTGGGAACCACGGCACCGGTCATCTCGGTATCGCGGAACGCGCAGGAGCTTCAGCTCCCGGCGGGGGCGGAGCTCGTCAAGATAACCTACAACATCAACATAGAGAACATGGTGAACTCGAAGTTCTACCATGTGATGGACCTCGGCCTGGCGAAGGACCTGGTGCGCTCGATGTCGTCGGGAGGCGGCGGCGGGGCGGCGCCGGCGCACTACGCGCCGCAGCAGCAGATGCCCGCCCAGCAGTTCGGCGCGGTGGGCGTGAGCCCGGTGAAGTTCCCGCCCCTGGGAGAGGGACTTCCTCCCGGGGTGGGACCCAATATCAACCTCCTCCTGGACGTGAAGCTCACCCTGACGGTGGAACTGGGCCGCACCACCATGCTGGTGAAGGACATCCTGGGGCTGGGCGAAGGCTCCATCATAGAGCTGGACAAGCTCGCGGGCGAGCCGGTGGACCTCCTGGTGAACGGCAAGCTCATAGCGCGCGGTGAGGTCGTGGTCATCGATGAAAACTTCGGTGTACGCGTCACCGACATCGTGAGTCCGGCGGAGCGGATAGAAAGGGTCCAGTAGACGGGACCCTTTCTATCACAAATAGAAGCTACTCCTCTGGCAGTGAACGAGACATAACGTAGTGCGCAAAGGCCGCCCGCTGGCGGTTTCACGTGTATGCAGGGATCCCGTTTTCCGGGAATTTTTTGGAGATACGATACCATGACCAGCGTCCTGAAAAAAATTATCGCGACCTGCTCGGCGGTGGCTATATTTTTTTCCCTGGCAAGTGCGTTATGTCCCATTGATGCGGCGGCGGTCCCCAAGGCCAGGGCGCGGACACAGAAGCAGGTGAAACAGGCACCTCCGCGCGAGGAGCCTGCCGAGGAAGAAGCCGCCCCGCCCGTCGCGCGGGAAGAGGCCGCCCCTGCCGAAGCCGCGGCTAAAGATAATGCGTCCCAGCAGCCCGGTGCCCCCGGCGGCGCGAACGCCAACGGTTTCAATCTGGACAACTACCGTGACGACGAGGCGGAGACCGAATCGTACGGCTGGTTGATATTCAAGACGATTTTCGTCATAGGCCTGCTGGTGGGGGGCTTCTATTATTTCTTCCGCTTCGTGACGAAGAAGGTGGGCATCCAGATGCTCGGACGCGACGCTGTCCAGGTGCTCTCCGTGGTGCCCATCGGGCAGAACAAGTATCTCCAGGTGGTGGACCTCGCCGGCCGCGTGCTGGTCCTGGGAGTCACCGATAGCAACATCAACTTCATCACCGAGATCGTCGGGAAGGACGAGATCGACCGGATCAGGGTGATGAGCTCGCGCCCGGTCGCCCGGGACGCCGCGCCCTTCCAGGAGTTCCTGGCGAAGCAGCTGGGGAAGATCATCGGGAAGAAGGACGCGGCCGTGGAACCGGAGATGCGCGAGCCCCGCGAGACGCGGCCCTTCGGCGATACGGACAGGCTGGACTATCTCAAGCGGCAGCGGGAAAGGCTCAAAAGGATAAACGGAACGGACAATGAATCGTAGGAAGATCGCCATCATCGTCCTCGCGGTGCTCGCAGTGCTCCTGGTGGGAGGCGCCCTCCAGGCGCAGCAGGGCGTGCGCATGCCCATTCCGCGCGTCGCCTTCGACATCCGCGAGGCCCAGCAGCCGCGGGAGGTGGCGCTCTCGCTCCAGGTGCTCTTCCTCCTGAGCATCCTTTCCCTGGCGCCGTCCCTCATCATCATGATGACGGCCTTCACCCGCGTGGTCATCGTCCTCGATTTCGTGAAGCGGGCGCTGTCGCTCCAGCAGATGCCGCCCAACCAGGTGATAGTGGGGCTCTCCATTTTCCTGACCATTTTCATCATGGCGCCCACGTTCACCGAGTTCAACACGCGGGCGCTGCAGCCGTACCTGAACAACCGGATCAACAACGAGCAGTTCTACGACAGGGGCATCGAGCCCTTCAGGAAATTCATGTTCAGGCAGACGAGGCAGAAGGATATCGCCCTCTTCGTCAGCCTGGCGAAAATAGAGAGGCCGCGGAGCGAGGAACAGGTCCCGACCTACTGCCTCATCCCGGCGTTCATGATCAGCGAGCTGAAGCGCGCGTTCGAGATCGGCGTCTACATCTTCATCCCGTTCATCGTCATCGACATGATCGTGGCGAGCGCGCTCATGGCGATGGGGATGATAATGCTGCCGCCGGTGATGATATCGCTGCCGTTCAAGATAATACTCTTCGTCCTGGTGGACGGGTGGAACCTGCTCATCTACGAGCTGGTGCGCTCCTTTCGGTGACGATGCCATGAGGATACGGGTGACGCGATGACCGACGTGGAAGTGATAAAGATACTGCGGGAGGCCCTGATGGTCACCATCGTGGTGTCGGCCCCCATCCTGGGCGTGGGGATGATAGTGGGACTGCTGGTTTCCATCTTCCAGACCACCACGTCCATTCAGGAACAGACGCTCACCTTCGTGCCGAAGATCATCGCGATCTTCGTCGCGATTGTCCTGTTCGCGGCGTGGATCATCCACACCCTGGTCGGGTACACCAAGGGCATCTTCGGCATGGTGTCGAAAATAGGCGGCGGATAACGGATGGAATATTTCGTGTATCATTTCCAGCTCTTTCTCCTCATCATGATGAGGATGAGCTCCATGATGGTGATAGCCCCATTTTATTCAAGTGGGGTCATGCCGTTTAAAATGAAGGCTATCATCGCCTTCTTCACCACCATCATCATCTTCCCGGTGATCGCGGGACGCGGCTACGTGATGCCGGCGCACATGGGCGGATACACGCTCCTGGTGGTGCAGGAGATACTGATAGGCCTCTACATCGGCTTCCTCGTGGCGGTGATCTTCTCGGCCTTCCAGCTGGCGGGCCAGTTCTTCGCCGTGCAGATAGGCTTCGGCATCAACGAGGTCCTGGACCCCCTGGCACAGGTGTCGATACCGCTGGTGGGGCAGTTCAAGAACCTGCTGGGGCTCCTGGTCTTTCTGGCCATCAACGGACACCATTTCCTGATCCAGGCGGTCTACCGCTCCTTCGACCTGGCGCCGGTGATGAACCTGAGTCCCCAGATGACGAACGGCCTCATGCGCTACCTGATGTTCTCCTTCAGCGGGATGCTGGTGGTGGCGCTGAAGATTGCGCTGCCGGTCCTGGCGACGGTGTTCCTGCTGGAAGTGAGCATGGGGGTCCTGGCCAAGGCTGCGCCCCAGATGAACATAATGATGCTCGGTTTCCCGTTCAAGATTGCGGTCTCCCTTGGGGTGATGATCCTCACGGCGCCGCTCATCGTCCGCGTGATGTACTCGTCCCTGGACAGGACGTTCAATTTCATTACGAAGATGCTTCACCACTGGCCGGCATGATGGAACCGTACTGGAGACAACTGGCGTGGGTATCGGAACCCCTTCCGGGAATGGGGGGCTTCCGCTTCGACCTGCAGCTCTTCGCAGCCGAGGACGAGGGCCGCACCGAGGAGCCCACCGAGAAAAAGCTCCGGGAGGCGCGGGAGAAGGGGCAGGTCGCCAAGACCCAGGAGCTCGCCCAGGCCGCGGTGGTGGTGGCGAGCTTCCTGGTGATAGTCTTCCTGGCGGCGTGGATCTACGACAGCATGGCGCGGATGACGAAGTTCTACCTGTCCTCCTTCTCGCGCTTCAACCTCACCACGGCGAGCCTCATGCGGGAGTTTGCGCGCTCATCATTCGAGTCGGCCAAGGTGCTCCTGCCGATCTTCGGCGCGGCGACGGTGGCGGCCGTTCTGGGCAACGTAATCCAGGTGGGCTTCCAGTTCTCGGCGCACCCGCTGAAGTTCGACATCTCCAAGCTGAAGTTCGACCCGGCGACGGTTTTCAAG